>SCSO01000518.1 GCA_004297865.1 Legionella sp. | reverse complement strand
CAGCCCCTGTTCACCCAGGTCCTGTTGGTATGCGACCGCCAGGGCCTGATCGGGCGGCAGATGTTCGCCATCGATGGCGTCAAACTGCCCAGCAACGCCAGCAAGGAGCGCAGCGGCACCCATGGCGAACTGCGCCACCGCGCCCAGCGCCTGGACAAAGCCGCACGCAAGATGCTGGAGCTGCACCAAAGCCGCGACGGCGAAGGCGACGCGCCCGACAGCCAACACAGCCGCCAGCGGCGCATTGACGAACTGCACCACGAGGCACAGGTCATGCGCGAATTCGTCGCGCGCGAGCAGCCCCGGCGTAACGGGAAGGGCCAGGAACTCAAATCCAACGTTACAGACAACGACAGCGCCAAGATGGCCACCAGCAAAGGCGTGATCCAGGGCTACGCGGCGCAGGCGGCGGTGGACGCGAAACACCAGGTCATCGTGGCAGCCGATATCACCGGCTCGGGTTCGGAGCAGGCCATGCTGCTGCCCATGATCGGGCAGGCGCGGGCGCAGGCCAGACAGGACACCCTCATGACGGCCGACGCCGGCTATCACAGCCACGAGAACATGCGTGCGCTGCATGAGGCTGGCATCGCCGCGCTGGTGGCGGATGGCCAGATGAGAAAGCGCGACGAGCGGCTTGCCAGCCAGCAGCACCATCGCGACAAACCTGATCCGCTTTACGACAAGACCAAGGGAACACAGAAGGTGATTCGCCTGTTCCGCCCGGCGGACTTCATCGTGGATGAGAAGAACAACTGCTGCATCTGCCCGGCGGGCCAAAGGCTGTACAGCAGCGGCAGCCGCTGCCGCATCAACGGGCGGATGGCACACAAGTACAAGGGCACGCTGGGCGGGTGCGGCAACTGCGCGCTGCGTGAGCAGTGCCTGCGCCACCCCGAGCGCACGCTCATCCGGCAGGTGGCGATCTTCGAGCGCGGACTCGCCAGTGGCCACGCCGCCACGGAGCTGATGAAGCGGGCCATTGACTCGGCCAGAGGGCGCCAGCTGTACAGCCAGCGCATCGCCACGGTGGAGCCGGTGTTCGCCAACATTCGCCACACCAAGCGGCTGGACCGTTTCACCTTGCG
>SCSO01000160.1 GCA_004297865.1 Legionella sp. | reverse complement strand
TTTGAAGATGAGCACCTCTTAGTGATCAATAAACCGGCCGGTATTGCGGTGCATGGGGGTAGTGGTTTGAGTTTAGGAGTTATTGAGGCTTTCAGAAAAACTCGCCAAGATTTACATTATTTGGAATTAGTTCATCGTTTGGATAAAGATACCTCAGGTTGTCTACTTTTAGCCAAGAAACGAAGTACCCTACGCGCTATTCAAGCTTTGCTCGAAGCTCGAGAAGTGAAAAAAACCTATTGGGCTTTACTCACTAAACCCTGGGAAGGCAAAAAGAAAATAATTATCGATGCCCCCTTGGAAAAAAATACCTTGAAATCCGGGGAACGGGTTGTTGCAGTCACTAAAGAGGGCAAACCTTCTGAAACCGAGTTCACTCTTTTAGAGAACTATTCGCAAGCTTGTTGGGTGGAAGCCTGCCCCAAAACTGGTCGGACTCATCAAATTAGGGTGCATAGTGTGCATATGGGCCATGTGATTGTCGGCGATGAAAAATACGGATCTCTTGCAGGCGATATAGAAGGTATGGATAATCAACAGAATCGTCTTTATTTACATGCACGTGCCATTCAATTTACCTTGAATGGAGTAAAGCAGCATTTTCAGGCTGATTTAGACAGTCGATTTGCCTCAACGCTAAAACACTTGCGTGCAAGGAGCTTGCTTAATAATGAGTAATCCATATCAGTTGGTCGTCTTCGATTGGGAAGGTACCATTTCAGATACTCTCGGACAAATTCTGCATACTGTTGCATTTGAAGCCCATGAATTAGGCTTTGGGGACATTGACCCTTATGAAGCACGCAAGTATGTGGATTTAGGTCTAATTCAAGCTTTAAAAAAATTACTTCCTCATCTTAGCGACAAAGAGCAGCATTTATTAAATCAAGCAGTTCAGCAAGCCATGGTTACCCGACCTTCGGAAGTTTGTTTAATTCCTGGAGCTCTAGATTTTATTCGACTATTGCAAGCCGCGAAAATTGATATTGCTATTGCCACCAACAAAGGTCAAAATTCACTTCATCGCGCTTTACAAGCGGCTGACCTTGAAGACGTGTTTCGCGTCACCCGTTCTGCGGGGCAGGTGCCAGCTAAACCTTGTCCGCAAATGTTGGAAGAGATTATGGCAGAGTTTGGTCGCGATGCAGCATCGACTTTGATGATCGGTGATTCAGTTACCGATATGGAAATGGCAAGAAATATTCATGTGGATGCAATTGGTGTGGATTTTTATCATCAGCAAGAAGAAGCACTGAAAACGGCGGGTGCTTTAGCTGTCTTTGATAATTATCAGTTATTGGCAAAGTACCTTCATTTGCCCCAGTAGGAAGGGAGATTTAAGCAGTGAGCACATTAACTAGTTTACCTAATTTGTTAACCTTATTACGCATTGTATTGATTCCCGTTTTTGTGATCGTTTTTTACATGCCCTTTCCTGCAGCGAATGCCATTGCGGCTGCGATTTTTGCTGCAGCGAGTTTTACCGATTGGTTAGATGGTTATTTGGCACGTAAACTTAAAATGATGTCTCCTTTTGGTGCCTTTTTAGATCCTGTGGCGGATAAGCTGTTAGTGTCCACCAGTTTATTACTCTTGGTTGGCGCTAAAGATATTCAATACATTACGATCCCAGCCATAGTGATAGTGGGTAGGGAAATTGTTATTTCTGCATTACGTGAGTGGATGTCAGAAATTGGGCGACGGGCGAGCGTTACTGTGAGTTATGTGGGTAAAGTAAAAACCAGCTTACAAATGGTTGCTTTGATCCTTCTTGTAGCATTCAATCCTAATAACTCTTGGGCTGGTGTTGTAGGGTTTATCTTATTGTATGTGTCTGCAATTTTAACGATTTGGTCTATGGTTATTTACTTGGCAATCGCATGGCCAGAGTTAATGAAAAAAAATTAAATTTGTGTTGACAGGGTGTTTAAATTCGGTAGAATCACACCCCGTAAGACGCGGGAATAGCTCAGTTGGTAGAGCATAACCTTGCCAAGGTTAGGGTCGCGAGTTCGAGTCTCGTTTCCCGCTCCAAATGAAAGCGACACCAAAGTCGCTTTTTTTATTGATGTATGATTTTTTTGTAATGCTAGACCACAGGCTGTGTGGCAGAGTGGTCATGCAGCGGCCTGCAAAGCCGTGTACACCGGTTCGATTCCGGTCTCAGCCTCCAAAATAGAAATGCCCAGGTGGCGAAACAGGTAGACGCAAGGGACTTAAAATCCCTCGGTGGTAACACCATGCCGGTTCGATTCCGGCCCCGGGCACCAATTAAAAACCATAACTACTTTCTAGTCATTACTGGCAGGTTAGGTAAAACCTTCGGTTCAGGGTATTCCAGATATTCATAAATTTCGTTTAATAACTTTTCACTTCTTTTTTCTGGAGCAGTGGAAAAGAACGAGGTTTTATTGCCAACTGATTTAGCAAAGATAGGTGAGTATTCTTTATGCCAACGGCGCATTTCATCTTTACGAAATTCTGAAGGTTCTTCTTCTATTATCCTTTTTAATTTTTTGAAAGCGATAGTTTCTCCCATGGGATAGGAAGTAATTCCCATAATGTTCAAAACGGTACTTTTATTTCTATCTAAACGTAACATTTCTTGATCAATCTTGTATTGTAATAAGTGTTTTTTCATATCCTTAATATTGATTTGAACGTCATCTAGATAAATTCTTTTTAAACTTTTGGGTGCTGCACTTAAAATGGTGAATAATTCCGCAGGACTAAAATACTCTATATCTTTTCTACTTAATCTCAGCGTTTCTAACGATTTAGGTAACGCTCTAAAAAGTTCAACAAATTCAGCACAAGTAAATTTACTGAGATGATTCTCACTTAGATCTAAGTTCAGCAAAGAAGGTAAACTTCGTAAGAGGATTTTAAGCTGAAGAGCATTAAAATTGCCCAGTGAATTATTTTTTAATCCTAAAGTGGTTAAAAGTTTTGAAAAATCCGTAAATAATGCTTTGGCCTCATCGTATTTCAATTCTCCAAGTTCATTATCAGCGAGATCTAATTTGACTATTTTATAGAAGACATTCACGCGAAATAGGTTTAAGAGGTCACGCGGAGGCAGTTTTAAACAGCCATGTAAGTCTAATTCTGCAAGTTCTGGCGGAAAAGCATCAAAGATAGACACTAGTTGCATAAATTGGAATTTGTTTAAGTTATTGCCTGCGTAATTAAAGCCAACTAGAGATCTGGGGAGCGAATTAAATACATAAACTATTACTGGGTAGTTAAGATCCAAATCATTATCTTTTAGTTCAAGTCTTTTTAAACTGGGTAAGGCACTTAAGTACTTCCTCAACAAATCATGCGACAATTTATTTAAATTGTTTGCGTTCAGTTTTAATGAAATTAATGTTTTGGGCAGTTTTTTTAAAAGTTCTACTGCTAGTGCTGGGGGTAATTCACCGAAATGAGTATCGCTTAAGTTTAACTCCAAGAGATTGGAAGGAAAGGCATTAAAAATAGCAACTAAATCTTTTTCAGAGAATTTGTTTAATGGGAGTTGGCTTAAGTCCAGGTTCACCTTGGACCCTTTTATTCTTTCAATCAGTAAATCGATAGGTACATAGCCTTGTTCATTAACTAAACCCATTAAAAAATTTGGTGGAGTAGAGGGTAGTGGTACATTGTCAAGTATTTGTTTTAATTCAACATTTACTGCGATTAAAGGTTGTGGCATTTGAAAACTCTCCCTGAGTATATCTATCCATAATAAATGATCGTATTCAACGCTAATCGATTTAAAAAGCATGAATGGGATCATACTAATGTGAGAGTTTTAATTTGTCATCTTTTTGCCAGAGGAAAATCCATAGTAGGTTGGGTCGTGACCCAACATAATCATTTTCTCTTTATATTTTGTAGGCTGCATCGCGACCCAGCAATCCCTCTAATAGACCAATTATCTTTGCCTATTTCTGGTCTAAAAAAGGTATGCGATTGCTTGGCCAAATAACTTCCTGAAATTGTCGATGAAAGCAAAACATCGGTGGGGATAGTAAATTTGTTTAGACGATCAATTTTTTTGGATACCCAAAAAAAGGGGCTTGTGGTTTTAATATGCCATAGTAAAAAATTGATATGAGGTTGCAGCAGAGGATCTTTGGCAGCAAAGACAAAATAATCTATTGCTTTTAAAATTCGCTTTTCTTTAAGAGAATTTTCTTTTGCATGAGCGCTATTAATTTTACCTGTAAGCAACAACGCATAGCAAAAAAAAGCTAAGGGAGTGTTTTTTGTGATTAATGCCTGCAGGATGTGCTGCAATGAAGTGTTTAACGGAGCGCGTAGTTGAATATGCCCGTAGGCTAAATCTGTTTTATTGCCATTTTGGATAGCATGACTTAACCATTTCATTAGGTTTTGTGCTTGAAAATCTATTTGAT
>SCSO01000159.1 GCA_004297865.1 Legionella sp. | reverse complement strand
CGGTAAGTGTTTTTGTAGTTCCTTTAGCGTCTGGTTCTGTAGTAGCTGCGCTTAGCTATGGGGCATTAATGGGCGCAATCATTTACGGGGTTTATGACTTTACTTGCATAGCTATTTATAAAGATTTTCCCATTGGCATGGCTTTTGTTGATTGGGCTTGGGGAATGGTAGTAGGTGCATTGAGCTCTGGGATAACGGTTTATTGTGCACGTTTTATTAAATAACACATTGACTTATAATAAATCAATATGATATTCTTCGGCACATTAATGGTGCCAAGAATTATATTTTTTTCATTAACTAAATGATTATTTACAATTTTTGCTATCTAAAATTCCACTAGTTTTATTTAGGAGTCAGCATGGCAAATGAACAACAAGCACGATCAACTATCGATTTAACTCTAGAACAACAAAAAGATCTCCTCAGCAAAATGTTGGCTGAAGCAGCTATTTCAGCTTCTGAAAAAGTGAAAAAACTTCTCCAAATGACGCAAAATTCCATTAATAAATGCTTTGATATGATAGGAGTCATTGATTCTGCTAATACATTAGTTGCCATTTTAGAGAATTTTGATGATCAAAATGCTGCAAAGCCCGTGCTTGATTCCCTTCGTCAAAAGGGTTTATACCGCATGTTGTATCGTTTTCCCAAATACAAAGGTGAAGATTTACCAGCAGATGACGGGCTAATGCAATTACTCAAGGCCAGCTATTGGGGCGTGGGTATATCCGTTCTCCTGATTGCCGCCTTTGTTTTATCAGTGGTTTTTGCTGCACCAGCTTGGTTAATCGCAATCACCTCTGGTTTTTTTGTGGGAGCTTCGGTTTATTTAAGTGGAATGTTATATGGGGTGGTTAATGATTTGTTTGCTACGCAAATGAATCTGCCTTATTTTTTATTGGGGCATCAACCGCAACAAACCAGTTTATTGCGCACTAACGACAAGGTTGCTCAAGGTGTTGCTTGGGGTATGGCCGCGACTTTTGGTCCTGTTTTAATTGCCGCGATTGCTTTTACTGTAATAACGACCATCACTGCCTTTTTTGTACCCATCGCAACATTTTTACTTCCTCTTATGACTATTGCTTTGCCATTGATAGCTATAGGTGCAGAATTTTATGCACAAGCAAAAATTGAAGACAATTTTCAAATGGTTGATGAATATGGGGTTGGTAGTAATTGGTATCAGCGAAAAGGTTTGGATTTCATGTGTCCAACACCTACAGAAAAAGCCTCTTGGTTTGCCAATAGTGATAGAAATGTTTTTGGTTTTACTCGCGTGCCAATCATTGGCGGAGTGGCCTTAGTGGTTTTAATTACTCTTAGTGCTGTTAGCATGTTTTTACCAGCTGCCTTATTTACTGCACCACTTTGGATGCTTATTTTACCTGCTGCTTTTTCAGGTGCTGTTGCCTTGACTCTCGGCGGATTGGGTTTATATACCTATATTAATCGTGAGCGACATGTGGACGATCGTTATAATTTAGAATTTGACAATGCAGCGGTGAATTATAATCTTTATATCGATGAAGAAGATTTGCCTTATGTTAAATCTCTATTAGAAAAACCGACTACGGCTATTACATCTACTCCAGACCCTTTGCAAGCGCCTGCTCATTTTGCGCCATTGTTTAGCGATGGTGCTGCGAATGACGCTATTCCATCAGAGACTCTCAACCAACAAATGCCCTCCACTTCTATTTAAGAAAAGTGATTGGGTCTGCAAAGCCCTAGTATCGTCCACTACATCTCGTGGTTTGTCCGAAGGAAGTAGTGGATCTAATCAATCGAGTACCCAAGGTCTCCCTTCTCCCTTCAAGGGAGAAGGTGCCCAGAGGGCGGATGAGGGTAATTAAATTCAACCCTAGGCTAAACCTCATTGATTTTTATTTGAGAGTATTTTCAGAACCTGCTATGTATCCGAGCGCATTAACTTCCGCACCCCGTAAACCAGGTTTAACACCATAAGTGGTATACATGTTGCCTGAAGCTTTTCCACCAACACTAGCTGCCCGCGATTCATTTAATGCTCTAAATTCCCGAAGCTGTACTCCCTGCTCTTGAAGTAATAGTTCATGTTTTTTAATAGCTTGCTCATATCGGGTATTTGCATCGTGCAACTGTTTGGTTAAAGCACTGATTTCCTTTTGAGCTTTACTTAACTCAGCAGACAAAGTGGTGAACCCTTGAGATTTATTCGCTAACATGTCTTCCATTTTTGCTAAGAATTCTTGTTTCTTAGTTTTGTCTTCAATAACAGTTCCTGATAAAGTTTGTACAGCGCCACTCAAAGTATCGCCAACGGCTTTCAGATCCACAATCTCTGCAGCCAATTGATTTTTTTCA
>SCSO01000158.1 GCA_004297865.1 Legionella sp. | reverse complement strand
AAGGAGATTAAGCATGTCGGGCTATTCAGATCATTTGATACGCAATGCCAGCGGCCTCGTGCCAATGGTCATTGAGCAAACCTCTCGTGGGGAGCGCTCCTATGATATTTATTCACGTTTATTAAAAGAAAGAATTATCTTTCTTTTAGGTGAAGTTGAAGATCATATGGCGAATCTTGTTGTTGCTCAACTGTTGTTTCTTGAGTCTGAAAATCCTGAGAAGGATATTTCATTGTACATTAATTCACCTGGGGGCGTGGTAACTGCTGGTCTAGCTATATACGACACCATACAGTTTATCAAGCCCGATGTAAGTACATTATGTATAGGTCAAGCAGCCAGTGCTGCAGCCTTATTACTTTGTGCTGGTGCTGATGGTAAACGGTTTTGTTTACCTAATTCCCGAGTAATGATTCATCAACCTCTTGGGGGCTACAGAGGTCAGGCGACTGATATTGAAATTCATGCGCGTGAAACTTTGGCCGTCAGGGAGCGTTTAAATAGTATTATGGCCCATCATACTAAAAAGACACCTGATCAAATTATGCGCGATACAGAGCGGGATAATTTTATGAGTGCCTCACAAGCTGTTGAATATGGATTAGTAGATAAAGTACTCTTTGGTAGAGAGTCTGCTATAAGTTCCTCAGGACAATAACATACTCTCGCTGCTTACTTTAAGCCAATTTATCTTAGTATAATTTGGCTTAGGTAGAGTGGCGTATTTTTTTCTTATTGGCTAAAATTTTACATGATACTGCTTATTTTCTAGCATGTAAGAAGGGGTTCATTAATGAGTAAATCCGGTAGCGGTAGTGATGATAAAGTGCTTTATTGCTCTTTTTGTGGCAAAAGCCAACATGAAGTTAAGAAATTAATTGCTGGGCCTTCCGTATTTGTCTGTGATGAATGTGTTGAACTCTGTAATGACATCATTCGTGAAGAAACCCATGAAGTTCATGAAGAAACTGAAACACGGTTACCTTCACCTAAAGAGATATCCAATTTCCTTGACGAATACGTCATCGGTCAACCGCATGCGAAAAAAGTCTTGTCGGTTGCTGTCTATAACCATTACAAACGGTTACAGCATAAAAGTGAAGACGGTGTTGAATTAGGCAAGAGTAATATTCTTTTAATCGGCCCCACTGGAAGCGGTAAGACTTTGCTTGCCCAAACTTTAGCTAGAATTTTAAATGTTCCTTTTGCTATGGCAGATGCGACGACTTTAACTGAAGCAGGCTATGTGGGTGAAGACGTAGAGAACATTATTCAAAAGCTATTACAAAAATGCGATTACGATGTAGATAAAGCCCAACAAGGTATCGTTTACATCGATGAAATCGATAAAATTTCTCGCAAATCAGATAATCCTTCCATTACTCGAGATGTATCAGGGGAAGGCGTGCAACAAGCCTTGTTGAAATTGATTGAGGGAACCATTGCTTCTGTACCTCCACAGGGCGGACGTAAACATCCGCAACAAGAGTTTTTGCAAGTGGATACTTCTAATATTCTGTTTATTTGCGGCGGAGCGTTTTCTGGTTTGGAAAAAGTCATTCAATCGCGTAGCGATAAGTCAGGTATTGGTTTTTCTGCTGAATTAAAAAATAAAAAAGGGTCAGCGGATGAAGTATCAAAAATGATGAATCAATTAGAATCAGATGATCTCATCAAATTTGGTTTAATTCCTGAATTTGTTGGTCGTTTACCGGTAGTTACTACTTTAAATGAACTTGATGAAGCTGCTCTTATTGATATTTTGACACGTCCCAAAAATGCTTTAACTAAACAATTCCATTCCTTATTTGAAATGGAAGATGTCGAGTTAGAGTTCCGCGATGAAGCTTTAGTTGCTATAGCAAAAAAAGCCATTTCAAGAAAAATGGGCGCACGTGGTCTACGAGCAATCCTTGAGAACATTCTTCTAGATACTATGTATGATCTACCTTCTTTAGAAGGGGTGGTGAAAGTCGTGATTGATGAAAATGTGATTAACTCTTCCACACAGCCAATTATTATCTATGAGCAAGATGATAAAAAGACTGGTACATCTGATGGTGAGTAGGTTCTAAAAAGAAAAGTACTTTATAGTCATTCCCGCGCAAGCGGGAATGCGCACCACCCACTTCTATGTTGGTTCTCGAACAAAACTACATAATTCTGCAAAATCCACTTGAAATCACATCATATAACCCCCATCTATTACTTTAAACAAAACCCATCTTTATGAGCGCATTAAAAAATCCAATAAAAACAATAAGATAAGTCATTAAATAGCTATGGTGATCAAGGCTAATACTGCGAAGAAAGTGATTTGTTCCCGCGCTCTATTCTATGTATACTCGTATTAAATAGCATTAAAATTACCATCCAGTTTTTTCGTTTGAATAAGGGTTCATTATGTCAATTGAAAATGAAGTGAAAACCAGCGAAGCTGAAGTAAAGTCCAGTGAAACTGAAGATAAAGACTTTTTTCCCGTACTACCATTAAGAGACGTAGTGGTTTACCCGCATATGGTGATTCCTCTTTTTGTTGGAAGAGGAAAATCAATTAAAGCTTTAGAAGCTGCTATGGTCGAGAATAAACAAATTTTTCTCGTAGCCCAACGTAAATCTGCTAATGATGACCCCAACCCTGATGACATTTATGAAGTAGGTACTTTATCCAGCGTATTACAGCTACTAAAACTTCCTGATGGCACCGTCAAAGTATTAGTAGAAGGCGAAAAACGCGCCAAAGTAAAAAGCTATCATCAAACCAAAGGCTATCTAGAAGCTGAGCTTGAAGTCATAGAAGAAACTAATAAAGCAGTTGAAAAACCTGAAGTAGAAATCTTGATGCGCTCATTGATGTCGCAATTTGAACAATATATCAAATTGAATAAAAAAATCCCTCCGGAAGTGCTTTCGCCTTTGGCAGGTATTGATGAACCAGGAAGATTGGCTGATACCATTGCGGCACACTTGACCTTAAAAGTGGATGACAAGCAAGAACTCTTAGAAACACTGGATGTGGGAACTCGTCTTGAACGTTTAATGGCCGCTATCGAAAATGAAATCGACCTCATGCATGTAGAGAAACGTGTGCGGGGTCGGGTGAAGCGGCAAATGGAAAAAAGTCAGCGCGAATATTATCTAAATGAGCAAATGAAAGCCATTCAGAAAGAATTAGGTGAAATGGGTGAGGAAGGCAATGAGATTGATCAACTAGAGCGTTCAATCAATAAAGCAGGCATGCCCAAAGAAGCCAAAGAAAAATCTTTAGCAGAATTACACAAATTAAAAATGATGTCGCCCATGTCAGCAGAAGCCACGGTAATTCGTAATTATCTTGATTGGATGCTTATGGTTCCATGGAAAAAGAAAAACAAAATTCAATTTGATTTAGCGAAAGCTGAAAAATTGTTGGATAAAGAACATTACGGTTTAGAACGTGTTAAAGAACGTATCATCGAATATTTGGCTGTTCAACAACGCGTAAAAAGATTAAAAGGTCCTATCCTGTGTTTGGTTGGTCCTCCTGGAGTAGGTAAAACTTCTTTAGGTCAATCCATTGCCAATGCGACAGGCAGAACCTTTATTCGTATCGCCTTAGGTGGTGTACGTGATGAAGCTGAAATTCGTGGACATCGTCGTACCTATATTGGTTCTATGCCAGGTAAAATTATTCAAAAATTATGTAAAGCAGGCGTTAAAAACCCCCTCATTATGCTAGATGAGGTGGATAAGATGGCCATGGATTTTCGTGGCGACCCAGCCTCAGCTTTATTGGAAGTTTTAGATCCAGAGCAAAACCATACTTTTAGCGATCATTATCTCGAAGTGGATTATGATTTAAGTGACGTAATGTTTATTGCTACAGCTAACTCTCTCGAAATCCCTGCGCCTTTATTAGATAGAATGGAGATCATTCGTTTAGCAGGTTATACCGAAGATGAGAAGGTTCACATTGCTGAACAATATTTAGTACCTAAGCAAATTGTGCTCAATGGTCTAAACAACGATGAAATCCATATTAGTGATGGCGCAATTCGTGATGTGATTCGATATTACACCCGCGAAGCAGGAGTCCGTAATTTAGAACGTGATATTGCCAGCGTATGCCGCAAAGTCGTGAAGGAGATCTTGTTAAACAAGAAAGTTAAAAAGAGTGCAATCACTGCGAGTAATATTGAAAAGTATTTAGGTGTGAAAAAATTCCGTTACGGTCTTGCTGAAGAGTTTGACCAAGTAGGGCAGGTGACTGGATTAGCTTGGACTAGTGTTGGTGGAGAATTATTGACTATCGAGGCGTCTATGATGCCAGGTAAAGGGAAGGTTACTCATACCGGACAACTAGGTGAGGTGATGCAAGAATCTATACATGCAGCAATGACCGTCATGCGTAGTCGGGTAAAACAATTAGGTATCCCAGAAGATCTTTATGATAAAAATGATTTCCACGTCCACGTGCCTGAAGGTGCTACTCCTAAAGATGGTCCTAGTGCAGGTATAGGAATGTGTACAGTTTTAGTTTCCGTGGCGACACAAATTCCGGTAAAAGCCGATGTAGCTATGACTGGAGAAATTACTCTTCGAGGACAAGTTTTACCTATTGGCGGACTTAAAGAGAAATTATTAGCTGCTCATCGAGGTGGAATTAAACATGTAATCATTCCAGAAGAGAACGTAAAAGACTTAGAAGAGATTCCTGATAACGTCCTAAGAAAGCTAACTATACACCCGGTGAAGTCCATTGAAGAGGTACTAATGCTGGCTTTACAACGCAGTCCTTGGGTAGATTCTACAACCATTAAACAATCTGGAACAATATCAACCAAGAGATCGAAAAAAATTAAAAATAATGATTTACATGCTCATTAATAAGCGTTATATTTCTTTACGTAGCCCGCTACTGGCGGGCACTGCAAGGATGTTATAACTTGACTAAAACTTCTAACTAAGTTTTAGAAAATGGATGATTAACTGTAAGGGGAAATGATGAATAAGAGTGAATTAGTTGATGCTATCGCAAGTGGATCAGGCTTAACAAAGGCTGATGCAAGCAGAGTTCTTGAAACTTTTATGATTACTGTAACAGATGCCTTAAGAAATGGCGATCAAGTTGTAATACCTGGTTTTGGTTCTTTTTCAACAGGTAAGCGCGCCGCTCGTACTGGCCGTAACCCACAAACTGGCAAAACTATTCAAATTAAAGCGTCAAGAGTAGCTAAGTTTAAAGCGGGTAAAAACCTTAAAGAAGCTGTACAAAAAGCTTAAGATTTCTGGGTGCTTAGCTCAGCTGGGAGAGCATCGCCCTTACAAGGCGAGGGTCGTAGGTTCGATCCCTACAGCACCCACCAAGAAAATGGAGTGGTAGTTCAGTTGGTCAGAATACCGGCCTGTCACGCCGGGGGTCGCGGGTTCGAGCCCCGTCCACTCCGCCAGAATAACGCGCCGAAAGGCGCGTTTTTTTTATAAAATTTATGGTAATATTCGTCAGTACTCATTTATCCGGGGTATAGGTCAAGCTAATTTATAAATAAAAAATGGATCTCCAGATATGTTGCAGAAGTTGAATGAACGCATACAAGGTGTTGTGGCTTGGGTAGTTATTATATTAATCGCTATAACATTTACTCTTTTCGGTGTTGATTACTATTTGCAATCACATCATACCTCTGACGCTAAAGCTGTAGTTAATGATCATCCGATTACTAATCAGGCTTTTGAAGTGAGCTATAGACGTTCACGAGCTCAGCAAGATTTATCACAAATGACGGCTGAAGATGAAAAAAAGCTGCAATCTCAAGTCTTGGAACAGATGATAGCGAATGAAGTGACTGTACAAGCAGCAAGAAAGTACGGTTTTGAAGTCACTTCTGGGCAAGCAAATAATGCCATCGTTAATATTCCTCAATTCCAGGAAGATGGTCATTTTTCTAAAGAGCGTTATAAGCATGCTTTAAGTGGTGCTTTATTTACTCCAGATAGTTTCCAAAATGAAGTCAGACAAGGTATGTTGCTCAACCAGCAACGTTTTGCCTTCATGAGTAGTTCTTTTGCTTTATCTGATGAGTTAAAACGCTTTGTAAAATTGTATATGCAGAATAGAGATTATGATTATATGACCATTTCTTCTGCGCGTTTTGAGAAGCAAATCAAAGTCTCACCTGAGCAAATTCAAGCGTATTATGAAAAGCATAAAAGCGAGTTCATGTCTCAGGAACAGGTTAGTTTAGATTACGTTGTCTTATCTATGCCGGACATACGTTCTAAGATTAAAATTACCCCTGAGGAAAGTAAACGCTATTATGATGAAAATCAGGGCAACTATTTAACACCTGCTCAATGGAAAGTGGCACATATCTTATTTGCAGTCCCTGAGGGAAGTTCAATTGCCGATGAAGAACAGATTCAGAATAAGGCGAATAGTGCTTATGCTATTTTAGAAAAGAATCCTGAGCAATTTACCGAATTAGTCAAATCTTCTGATGACAAATTATCTATTCCTAAAAAGGGAATTTTACCGTGGATGTCCGTAGGACAAAATGAATACGATAAAATATTAACCAATCTCACTAAGCCGGGCCAAATTTCCACTCCCCAAAAAACGAGTTTAGGGTATGAAATATTTAAGGTAATTGATTATAAACCGGTAACAACCAAATCATACAAAGAAGTGCAAACTATGATTGAAGAGCAGCTTACAGTGGAGAAAGCACAAGCTGAATACACTCAATCCATGGAGCAATTAACGGATTTAAGCTATCAAACTCCGGATACTCTGCAACCAGTAGCCGAAGCTTTGAAATTGAAAATCCAAAAAACTCAGCCCTTCGCACGTCAAGGTGGAACTGAAGAGTTTACTAAAAATCAATTAGTCATTAATGCTGCCTTTAGTCATGACGTATTGGAGCTTAGTAATAACTCAGAACCGATACAATTGAATAACGATTCGGTGGCAGTAGTACGACTAAATGGTCATTTTAAGTCCAAACAGCAAGATTTAAATTCCGTTTTGGATCGAATCATGGTACTCTTGGCCAAAAAATTAGCTGACGAAAAGGCAAAAGAGCTAGGTACACAGCTTTTAAACCCAGTTGAAGATAAAAAGCAACAAGAATTGATCGCAGAAAATCAGTTGAAATGGGTTTCAGTTGCTCAAGCGACCAGAGACAATGACAAGGAGAATTCCTCTATCAATGATTTAGCATTTAATTTGCTACGACCAGAAAGTCGAGATGGGGTGATATTACCTAATGGCGATTATGTAATTGTGAGATTAAAGCGCATTAATGACGGAAAATTGAGTGCTTTAGATAAGGAGCGACGTGATAGCTTGCTTCAACAAATCGAAGCAAATTATGGAATGATGGATTATGACTTGTATGTTAATAATTTAATCAGTCACGCTGAAGTTGCGAGGCATTAAGATGTAGGGGTATACATGGTAACC
>SCSO01000157.1 GCA_004297865.1 Legionella sp. | reverse complement strand
GCCAAGACTAATTTTGCAGGTTGAGCTTCTGATAAAGGACCTAAAATCCCTCTAGCAGCGCCCCCAGCACCCAAAAGCAAAATTTGCTTGCCTTGCGGTTCTATGTGTCGCACGAGATCGCGCAAGAAACCGATTCCATCGGTATTATCAGCATGCAATTGCCCCGCATGCATCCACAACGTATTGACAGCTCCAGCTAGTTGCCCACGTGGAGTTTTTATTTGAGCTAGAGCAAAGGCCTCTTCTTTAAACGGTAAAGTCACGTTAAGACCCTTGCCTCCTTGACTAAAAAAATAGGATACTTGCGCAGCAAAATCTGGTGCTTGAGATAAGATTTTTTCATAGGTTAGTTGTATATTAAATTGCTCGGCGAAATATTGATGAATGTGAGGAGATAAACTATGAGCTACGGGATTTCCAATAACTGCAAACCGTTGAGACACGCTGCACTCCTTTGTTTTCTAATAGTAATAGGACTTAGTGTTTTACATACTTCTTTTGCAGCGAGCCAATCTATCAATGTTTATCTAAAACTCAAACCACAAAATCGCGTAGCCAACTTAATTTATAATTTTAATCAATTTATCCAAAAGCAACAAATATTCTCTACTTATCAATTCAATCCGTTTAATAAAAAATATCCTCTGCATGCTACTTTGTATTTAACGGAATACAACTCTAAAAAAATCCCAATCATTGTGCAGCAAGTTGAAGCCATGGCTAAATATCAAAGGATCATTCCTATTAAAAGTCTTGAATTTAATGTCAATGATTCGGGTTATGTCATGCTCACTGTTCAACAAAATCAAGAATTGCGCATTTTAAGTGATGTTGCGGTGGATACCTTAGCCTACCTTCGAGATAAAAAGGCAAAGATTCCTGGTTGGGCCGCTAATGATTCAGCGCGTCAGGATCTTTTTCAACAATTCGGTAGCCCTAATGTACGCGATCATTTTAATCCGCATTTTTCAGTGTTTGATCCAGCACATTTATCCGCAAAAGCTAAAGCAGAACTCTCCGCACAATTACAAACACTCATCAAACGATATAAAGCAACTCATTCAACTCAAGTTGAGGCCTCCGCTAATACTCTCGCTGTAGGTATAGCCAATTCTCAAGGACAAATTATAAAAGAAATTGCAAGTTTTCCTTTAAATTAATCAGCGATTAATTACCAAAGGTCAATGTATAGATTTCCAGACCAGGAGCTTGCGAAATAATTTGCAGAATACCAGCACTTGCTTCAGGTAAGGCGAGCACCTCATATAAAGAGTATTTATCCACCTTTATTGGTTTTTTAAAAGCTTTCCCATTTAAGAGGACATGCACAACAATGGGTTTATCAGTGGCATTGCCCATGACTGCATAAACCTTACCTGCCTGAAAATGCATTTGCAAAGCGGCATTGGCTTTAGCGGCCCTTATTTTATCGCTAGCAACCAACCACTCTCCTTTTAAAGCCCAAGCGTTCGGTTTTAATTCCTTAGGGTATTCATACTTAGCCATTTTATCGCGTATCAAATAAGGACTTAATACACTGTCTGCGCGCACATAACCTAAATAAGTTTCTGGCGACAATTGTGCAAAATAGTCAGCCATATCATTAACCATCTTGAGGTTTGGCTTAGTTTGGGTTTGATCGATGCCCAATAGGAAACGAATATTATTTTCCATAACATCATAATCGCCTTCACCAAAATGCTCATAAACCACCAAGCCTTGTGGGTTTATTAAATAATGCGCCGGCCAATAATGATTAGAGAAAAGTCGCCAAGTCACGAAGGAGTTATCAAGGGCAACTGGATAAGGGATGTCATAACGTTTTATCGCGGCCTGCACATTCTCAGCTTTCTTTTCAAAATCAAACTCAGGTGAATGTACCCCTATAATTTCCAAACCCTTCGCATGGTATTGTTTGTACCATTCTTTTAAATAAGGCAAAGTTCGTAGGCAATTAATGCAGGAATAAGTCCAAAAATCGATAAGCACGACTTTGCCTTTTAATTCCTGTAAACGTAGCGGTGGGGAATTTAACCAAGTAGCTATACCGGCTATTTCTGGGGCAGGGTAAGGGCGCCATAAGCCTTTTTCCAAATAAGTTGCGGTGCGAATTGCCGATTTTTTAACTGTCGCATAAGGAAATAAGCCCTGCTCTATACTGATCATATAAAGCAAATTCAAAATAATAATAAGTCCTAATGCCTTACGTATCTTAAGTGCATGTTTTTTAAAAAATGCAAAATTG
>SCSO01000156.1 GCA_004297865.1 Legionella sp. | reverse complement strand
GGTCAAAAATGTTTTGACCGTATTCAGAATAGGATTCTAAATAAGCGGTTTGAATTTCTTTGCCAATAAATTCGACGTATTTAGTGGCTAAATATTCTTTAATGAAATTGAGATAAGACTCTTGCATCTCTTGTGGAAGCTGTTCTTGTTCAATTTGACGTTCTAGTACGTACATGAGATGCACTGGGTTGGCAGCAATTTCCCCATGATCAAAGTTGAATACTTTAGAGAGAATTTTAAAAGCAAAGCGGGTTGAAACCCCACTCATTCCTTCATCAACTCCGGCAAAATCACGATATTCTTGGTAAGATTTGGCTTTAGGATCGGTATCTTTAAGGCTTTCCCCGTTATAGACACGCATTTTGGAATAGATACTGGAGTTTTGCGGTTCTTTTAAACGAGTTAATACTGAGAATTGCGCCAACATATCCAAAGTACCTGGAGCACACTGAGCTTTTGCTAGAGAACTATTATCTATCAATTTTTGATAAATTTTGTTTTCTTCGGAAACCCGTAAACAATAAGGCACTTTAACGATATTAATCCTATCAATAAACGCTTCATTATTTTTATTGTTTCTAAAGGTTTGCCATTCGGATTCGTTCGAATGCGCTAAGATAATACCTTCAAAAGGAATAGCCGATAAACCTTCGGTGGCGTTGTAATTTCCTTCTTGAGTTGCGGTTAATAAAGGATGTAATACTTTAATCGGTGCTTTAAACATTTCCACGAATTCTAAAAGTCCACGGTTAGCGCGGCAAAGACCACCAGAATAACTGTAGGCATCTGGATCATCTTGGGAAAATTCTTCCAACTTACGAATATCAACCTTACCCACTAAAGAAGAAATATCTTGGTTATTTTCATCGCCTGGTTCTGTTTTAGTGACGGCAATTTGTTTTAAACGGGAAGGTTTAACTTTAATGACTCTAAATTGACTAATATCACCATTGAATTCGTGCAGACGTTTAACTGCCCAGGGGGACATTGTATAGCGAATATAACGACGAGGAATACCAAAACGCTCTTCTAATAAAGGCGCATCTTCTTCGAAGTTGAATAAACATAATGGGGATTCAAAAACAGGAGAACCTTTAATAGCGTAAAAGGGGACTTTTTCCATTAAATCTTTTAATTTCTCGGCAATGGACGATTTTCCACCACCCACAGGTCCAAGGAGATATAAGACTTGCTTGGTTTCTTCTAAGCCCTGTGCCGCATGTTTTAAAAAGCCTACGATTTGTTCTATAGGCTCTTCCATGCCATAAAAATCTTTAAAAACGGCATACTGATGAATAACTTTATTAGAAAAAATCCTTGATAAAACAGGATCATGGCGGGTATCAACAATTTCAGACTCCCCAATAGCCATTAATAATCGTTCTGCTGGATTAGCGTAAGCTGACGGGTCAGTCTTACACAATTCCAGGTATTCATCCAAACTCATGTCTTCTTCTTTGTTCTCGACAAAGCGTTTGGTATAACCCGCCAAAAAATCCTGTGTATTCATTTGTCGTCCCCTTATACTTATCCTAAGAGTAGGTTCTAACTAAATCTTTTTGCAGCTGTTGCTTTTCTCAGTCAAAAGCAAGAAACTACCTCGTTTATTTATAAGTATAGTAGCTAAACCAGCTTATTTTATCCATAAATCAATAAACTTAATCGTTTTTTTAAGGAAAGCAATCACTATGCCAGACACTACCGTTTACCTAAAAAACTACCAAGCCCCCAATTTTGCTGTGACAACAGTAGATTTAAATTTTGATTTATACGCGGATCATGCTTTAGTCACTAGTACTTTACGGCTGAGCCGCCAACATAAAGGCCCCTTGCATTTATATGGTGACGAATTAGAGCTTATAAGCTTGTTTATAGATGACAAAGAATTGACACCCTCTGATTATCGTCTGGAAGGTAATGACTTAATTATTGAACAATGCTCCGAGGTTTTTAGTTTAACGATAGTTACGCGTATTTATCCGCAAAATAATACTCAATTATCAGGCCTTTATCGTTCTAATCATCTTTTTTGTACTCAATGTGAAGCAGAAGGCTTTAGACGAATTACTTATTTCTTGGATAGGCCGGATGTATTGGCGGTATATACCACGCGGATTTCTGCCGATAAGAAACAGTATCCCACTCTTTTATCCAATGGAAATTTAGTTGATTCAGGAGATGCTGCGGATGGACGGCATTGGGTGGTTTGGCAAGATCCCTTTAAAAAACCGTCCTATTTGTTTGCTTTGGTCGCAGGTAATTTAGCTTGCCTACGCGATGAATTTACTACGGCGTCTGGACGAGTGGTGGATTTACGTATTTATGTGGAACCAGGGAATGAAGATAAATGCGGTCATGCCATGAATTCTTTAAAGGCTTCTATGCGTTGGGATGAGGAAGTCTATGGCCGTGAATATGATTTGGATATTTTCATGATAGTCGCGGTAAGTGATTTCAATATGGGGGCTATGGAAAATAAAGGCCTAAATATCTTTAATTCTAAATATATTCTTGCCAGACCTGATACAGCAACCGATCAAGATTTTGCTGATGTGGAAGGTGTGGTCGGCCATGAGTATTTCCATAATTGGACTGGGAACCGTGTCACTTGTCGCGATTGGTTTCAGCTCAGTTTAAAAGAAGGTTTGACGGTTTTCCGGGATCAGGAGTTTTCCCGAGATATGAATTCTCGAGATGTAAACCGGATAATTGATGTCAAAGTGTTACGTAATACTCAATTTCCTGAAGATGCTGGTCGAATGGCGCATCCCGTACGCCCAGAATCTTACCAAGAGATAAACAACTTTTATACAGCTACTATATACAATAAAGGGGCGGAAGTGATTCGCATGCAACATACTTTATTGGGTAAAGAACGCTATCGTAAGGGCATGGATTTGTATTTTAAGCGTCATGATGGTCAGGCTGTGACTATTGATGACTTTGTGGCAGCTATGGAAGACGCCAATGATTTTGATTTAAAACAATTCAAGCTTTGGTATAGTCAGGCGGGTACACCTGAAGTGCAAGTCACCTCAGAGTATACCCAGGGCCGTTTAACGCTAACCATGCAGCAACATTGTCCCTTAACACCGGATGGATTGCCTAAAAAACCATTCCATATTCCTATAGGTGTGGCTTTATTTAATTCACAAGGACAAATGATTCCTATCGATAAAGAGATATTGGAATTAAAAGAACAAGAACAACGTTTTGTTTTCGATAACTTGGCTGAAAAACCTGTGGTGTCTTTACTGCGAGAGTTTTCTGCTCCGATTAAGTTAAAAGATGAACTCACTCAAGAGGAATTAATCTTTTTACTTCGCCATGAAAAGGATGGTTATGCCAAATGGGATGCGGCACAGCGTTTAGGGTTAAATTGCATCAATGAATATTTACAAAAACCCGCTGCGGAATGGGATATTTCTCATTCCTTAATTTCTGCCTTTAGACATGTACTTTTAGATGATGCATTGGATATGGACCTGCGCGCAGAATTACTCATGCCTCCAGGTTTTGAAGAGGTGGCGACGAATTTGAAATTAGTCGATGTCAGCGCTGTGGAAGCGGCACGAGATTTCTATCGCAAAGAATTAGGTTTGGGCTTACGTAAAGAGCTATTGCATGTATATAGCAACTTATGGGATGTAGAAGACCATAGCATGAATGGTTTAGCGTATGGTCGGAGAAAACTACGTAATATTTGTTTGTATTTGTTGATGAAGGCTCAAGAAACTGAAACTTTACGTTTCTGCGAACATCAATTCAAACGAGCCAAAACGATGACGGATCAAATTGCCAGTTTCTCTTTATTAGCAAATTGCAGTGATGATCTTGCCAGAGAAAGGAGCATTAAGAGCTTTTATGAGCAGTGGTCTGCAGATGATTTGGTTATGGATAAATGGTTTGCTATTCAGGGTAGCTCGGAACGTCCTCATACTTTGGCTAAGGTAAAAGAATTATTGAGTCATCCCGCGTTTAGCATTAAAAATCCTAACAAAGTTCGCGCAGTGATTGGGGCATTTTGTTTTGCTAATCCACGGAATTTTCATGCGATTGATGGAAGTGGTTATTCCTTTTTAAGAGAAATGTTATTTACATTGGATCAAATCAATCCGCAAATAGCAGCTAGATTGGCTACACCTTTTACTCGTTGGCAATCTTATGACAAAACTCGTCAAGCGATGATGAAGCTGGAATTGGAAAAGCTTAGTTTATTAGAGCTGTCTAAAGATTTACGAGAAGTGGTCAGTAAAAGTTTGGTTGATGCATGAAAGCTGACCTAGTTACGATTTTTTTGGGCTTTCTCGAAGGCTTTGCCCTAATCGTTTCGCCTTGCATCTGGTCTATTTTGCCCATTGTGCTTGCAGGATCGTTAGCGGGCTCAAAAAAGCGTGCGTTGGGACTGACTCTAGGTTTTGCTTTGACCTTCGTCCTAGCCGCGTTTTTCGCTAAACAATTTGTCAAATTAACTGGCGTAGATCTCGAGTATTTGCGCCATTTAGCTTATGGTCTATTGTTTTTCATCGCATTGATCTTATTGTCTGATTTTCTCAGTAGGCAATTTGCCAGATTAACGCAATGGACTTCCCTCCCCAAGCAATTCACTACTCCAAAACAAGGATTTACGGGTGGCTTATTGATGGGTGTTTTAATCGCATTCATTTGGACGCCTTGTGCAGGACCTATTTTAGCAGCCATTATTGTGCAGGTGGTCATTCAAAAAACCACATTAACTAGCTTTTTTACTCTCCTTGCTTTTGCTCTTGGTGCCACTTTACCTATGCTACTTATTGTGTTTTATGGT
>SCSO01000155.1 GCA_004297865.1 Legionella sp. | reverse complement strand
TTGATTCAATGATTAATCCTTTAGGCTTATCGAGTTTTTGTTTGTTAGGTGCTTTATCAACCTATAATGATACACCAGAAACCGCCAGTCGTCCTTTTGATGGCACCCGTAATGGTTTTGTGTTAGGTGAAGGAGCTGCGTTTATCATTCTTGAAGAGTGGGATAAAGCTAAAGCTCGCGGTGCACGCATTTATGCTGAATTAGCCGGTGAAGGGAACTCTTTAAGCTCCTATCGCATTACCGATTCGCATCCTAATGGAGATGGGGCAATCCAAGCCATTGAGCGCGCGTTACAAGATGCGGGAGTTAAACCTCAACACGTTGATTATGTGAATGCGCACGGCACCTCCACGAAAATGAATGATTTGAGTGAGACCAATGCGATTAAAGCGGTATTTGGATCTCAAATTAAGAATTTACCCGTTAGTTCTACCAAGAGCCAAACAGGGCATCTCATCGCTGCTGCAGGGGCTTTAGAAGCGGTACTATCGATTAAAGCAATTGAACAAGCGCAAATTCCTAAAACGGCGAACCTAACCACACCTGATCCTGAGTGCGATTTAGATTACGTAGTCGATGGCCCACGCGAAAAATCCTTAGGGGTGGTCCTTTCCAACTCCTTTGGTTTTGGTGGTTCTAATAGCTGTTTGTTATTCAAGCATCCTGAGTTTGAAGGAGCCCATTCATGAGCGAATTAAAGCGCGTATTTATTACCGGACGCAGCGCACTGACTGCTTCAGGGGCGACTGCTGATGCGACCTGGAATGCCATTATGGATGGACAAACCGGGATTGATGAAATTAAATATTGGGATGTAAGTCAATGGTCTCATCGTCTTGGGGGTGAGCTTAAACAGTTCGAACCCGCTAAAATGCTCCCTGATCGTAAACTCATCAAGGTGATTTCGCGGCAAGATGTGATGGGCATTAATGCGGCGGTGCAAGCAGTCGAGAACAGCCAGATGCTTTCCTATCGTGATTCTTTAACCTCTGTTGAAGAGTACAACGATCAAACGGCGGTTTATGTAGGTTCTCCAGGCAATAAATATTTTCAACAATATGATTTTCTTCCCTTAATAGCTAAAACTGGCGGCGATATGCAAGCCTTTGCTAAACAATTGTTTGATGAAGTGCATCCCATGTGGTTATTGCGTATTCTTCCAAACAACGTTTTAGCTTATACGGGAATTACTTACGGTTTTAAAGGACCTAATCATAATATTACCAATCACGCAGTAGGCGGAACCCAAGCTATATTGGAAGCTTATCATGCTATACGTAGCGGGCAAGCCGATCGTGCAGTAGTCGTTGCCTATGACATGGGAATTGAGCCGCAGGCCTTATTTTATTATGAGAAATTAGGCGTTATTAGTCCTGAACATTTAAGACCTTTTGATGCAGATCACAATGGCACCATTCTAGCTGAAGGAGCTGCTGCTTTTGTATTAGAAAGCGAAGCCAGTGTGAATGAACGATCTGCCAAATGCTATGGAGAAATTATAGGCGGTTTAGCGAGTAGTGAGGCTGCAGGATTATTTTCCATTGAAAAAGACGGACACCATTTAACAAATATGATTTCTCAAAGTTTAGCGATTGCAGATTTAAATCCAAACGATGTGGGTTTAGTGGTTGCTCATGGCAATGGCAATAGTAAATCAGATATCAGCGAAGCACAGGCTATTAAAGAGCTTTTTAATGATGTCCCAGTAACAGCTTTCAAATGGTCTACAGGGCATACCTTATGCGCTTCCGGGCTTTTAGATGCAGTGATGACGACTTATTCCTTACAAAATCAGTGCGTTCCGGGCATTGCTAATTTAGAGCAGTTAGCAGAAACTTGTATGGGACTTAATGTCAGTCAATCCCATCAACCCTTAAAAAATAATAATTACGCAGTCATGATCAATAGAGGGTTTGCTAGCATGAATGCCTGTTTAGTGATTAAAGCTTGTGACTAATTTAGCTCAACAAATAAAGAATTTATCCGTCACTTGGGTTGGTAGTCTGATTTATTATTGCCTCCCATTTCGTCGCCAGGTTGTTTTGACTAATATTGATCAGGTTTATGCTGATAGGTTAAGTTCGGCAGAAAAATCGCGCTTAGCAAAATCCTTTTATTCGCATTTATGGAAGTCTTTTAAAGAAGCGCTGCAACTTCGTTTTATGAGCGAAAAGGATTTGCGTGACCAAGTAGAAGTTCGTGGTCATGAGCACATGTTATCAGTGGTTGCTCAAAAAAAAGGCGTACTAGTACTCACTGGACATTTTGGTAATTGGGAATTTGCTCCTTTAGGCGGGGCATTAAATTTCAAAGAATTCCAGGGACAATTTCATTTTATTCGCCGTACCCTGGGTATAAAGTCAGTAGAACAAGTGTTGTTTAAACGTTATTATTCTGCCGGTTTAAATGTCATCCCTAAGAAAAATTCTTTAGATAAGGCCTGCGAGGCTTTAGAAAAAAATCATGCGGTTATTTTCGTTTTAGATCAGCATGCTTCATTGGTGAATAGAGATGGTATTGCCGTAGAGTTTTTTGGTAAAAAAGCGGGAACCTATCGTAGTTTAGCCACGCTTTCTCGACATACTGGGGTGCCTGTCATTCCTGCTGCTGGGTACAGGTTACCCAATGGCAAACATGTTTTAGAGTTTTTTGAACCCATTCCTTGGAAAGATTATGGTTCTACCCAAGAATCCCTTTATCAAAATACCTTAGCCTATAATCAAGCATTGGAGCGCATCATTCTCCAACATCCTGATCAATGGAATTGGATACATAAACGTTGGAAAATTTAGTCGAGTGACCTGAGCTTGATTCTCTGAATATTAGTGTATACAATCTAGCCAAAACACATCTTTTGAACAATTCGTAAGATAATTTGTATAGGAAATGATGATGAATAGGTATTTAAAAAGCACAAAAATAGCTACGGTCGTTGTGGGTATGCTTTTGAGTATGAGTACTGCTTGGGCTGGCGGCTTCGTTTCTGTAAGGGGCGGACCCAATGTCCATTATCATCGCAGTGGCGTTGAGGTCTACAATTGGGATGGCTATAATCGTGGTGGGTATTTTTACGGTGGCGGCGGCTGGTTTGGTCCTAATGTAGTCATCAATGTGCCTGCACCCGCACCCAGACGTTATTATAGACCTTATTGTGAAAATGTTGAGGTGTGTAGCCCGTATGGCGATTGCTGGATTGAGCGTTATTGCGATTAAGGATGATGGTCTTCTTTAAGGCGTTTTAAAATCGTAAATAGGGTATCGATATCTTCCTGATTTTTAAAAACCAAGACCATAGTTTTGAGTTCTATACGCAATAGCTCATATTTGACATGTACGCATACATGGTTAAATTTGAGCTCAATGATGCCTTCCTTTTGGATATAGATATTTTTCTTGATGATGGCAACGCCTGAGGATGAGATTTCTACTACATCCAGCGCATGGGGGCCGTAGGAAGCCTGAATGTCCCCGGTGTTTCTTAATCTAAAAAACTCCCTTTTTTCATGCATGGAATGATTGTTCCAGTGAGTTGAGTTCAAATTATTATTCTGGTCTAGAATAGCAGTTGAGTCAAGTCATCGGCCAGACTCTTTAATGAAAGTCTGGCGTCTGACTGAAAGGACTATTTGCTGAGTGGTCACCCAGTTGGCGATTAAAAAAACCACCTAGAGAAGTTAAGCCTTGAGCAAAATTAGTCATTACATTTTGTAATACAGACTCAGGCTCAGGACTGATAGGTTTTAATGTAGGACCATCAGACTCCAATTCTCTGCGTAAATCGTCTGCAAAATCGGGAGCAACGAGTTTGTTCAATAATAAAACCTTTGCATGAGCCAGTTCTCCATTTCCAATATGTAACTCAATTAAACGCATTAAATTAGTGAGGAATATATTTGTATTCCCTTTTAAATAGTTTTCAATCTGACCATTGTTTGCTTGCGGGAATAACCATTTCAAATATAATTCATGCAGCCTTTTACGAATGGCTAGCTCATCAGTATTAATTTCATAAGTATAAGTCTCTAGCCCCCTGATGATTTCTTGATATGCTTGTAAGTCAAATTCTTCAGGTATTTCTGCCAGCAGGGTAGCTAAGGGCCGCTGAGAAGGTAGGTAATTAGTTGTTGACTGTCTAGGGTCATCATGAACACTGGTCACATAGACGGGTGGATTGGGTTCAAAAAATCCATTCCAACCATAATACCAGCAACGTTTAAAGCGACCAAAGAATTGCGTAAAAAATCCTCCTTCAAGCACACTGAGTTCACATTCCGCTTCTTGAAGTGCTGTTTGGGCAATAGCAATCATGTCCGCATCCTGTTCAGTGTTGGCTTTGGCGAGGGCGCCATTACATAAAGTGATGACCCATTTTAAGTTCTCCAGGCCACCCTTTTTTCCATAAGTTTTAATGGTGTCAGCAGCATTAAATTTAAAAAGTTGATAGCAAAATTGGGGTTCAAAAAATTGTGGGTAAAGTAACAATGAAAACCAAATATGTTGTCTCAGTACAGGATCTAAATCTTTGCGTAACATCATAATAGTAAGATGGGTCACGAATTGCCGTGGTTGTTGATGGTCATGAGCATAACAATGTAAAAATTCTGTGAGCAATTGCGTCAAATTCACGAAACTATTACTGTGGCCATTTTCAAAATGAAATAAAAAATAATCCAAGGCATTAGGAATTTTACTGTGCTGCCTTAACGAGGTAATTATGGCGTGCTCAGGAAAGGGGCCATCATTATCTATATGGGTTAGAGAAATGCTCGCACATGCCCGTGACCTAACGAAAGTCTTGGCATCATAAAATAAATCCACATTTCCCATCTTAGCTTGGTGCCTAATGTGCTGATTAATAGGACCTTCCAATTGGGCATTTACCTTAGAAAACTTAGGATTTCCCTGAAGTGATAAGAGTGCTTCAAGCGCTTGCGGAGAAAAAGTATGAGATTTACTTAACAATCCTTCCAGCAATTGATTAATATAAAAGCTGTAATTTTTTTCCACAGGTCGATGATTAAAAATTTTAATGGCTAAAATTAATCGTTCCTCTTCATCACCGCCAAAAAGTAATTTAGGTAAAGTTCGAAACAAATCCAAATGTTCAACCATTTTGGTGAGAACGATTTCTTTTTTAAGTTTAGGTAATTGACTCAACGCTCGGTGCAAAGCTTCAGCACCTAAGGTGTGAAAATGCCCTAATAAATGATGCGCGTTAGGCATGGTTGCAAAATGTTTGACCCAATAAGTTAATACCTCCGCTTGTGGATGTCGTTCTATTAAATGACTAACTTGTTCTTCAGTTAATTGAGCGAATTGTGGGACAGAAAAAAGAATACTAATCGCTGCTTCAGGATCGAGTTTGGTGATTAATTCTGGTGTTAAAACTTTAATATTTATTTGACGTACCCAAGCATTAAGACGAGTTGGTTGATGGGGATCTGATGATCTTAATTGTGTTAGAAATGAAGTACCCTCGAGTTGGGATAAATAATTTTTTTGACTTAATAGATAAATAATTAAGAGCGATCTCACTTGAACATTTTGCACCATAGGAATGAGTTCAAGAGTTTGCTGATAAGTCACCTTTTCTTTGCTTAAACGGTGGATAAAATTGCTTTGTGTAAGAGGGCTATTTTTTATATTGTCAATTTCTTGAGGGTTTTGTAATTCGGTTTTAATCAATTCAAATGTCATGAACTTCTCCCAACAACTCTACAAACACCCTATTAATAAGGGTTTTTTAATATTTTTACAAGAGGCTGCCCTCATAAACAAAGGTGGCTGGTCCAGTAAGTAAAATAGGCTCATTTTTATTTGGCCAATGAATGATCAAATCTCCTCCTGGTAAAGACACTCGCACCTCTGCGGCTAATTGATGATACAAACGACCAATTGCGACCGCTGCAACCGCACCACTACCACAAGCTTGAGTTTCTCCGGCACCGCGTTCAAACACGCGTAACTTGATATGAGTGGGGCTTATGATTTGCATAAAGCCAACATTGGTTTGCTCTGGAAAATGAGGGTGCTGACAAATTTGTGCGCCTAGCTGTTGTACAGGAGCAGTTTGCACATCAGAAACTAATAACACTGCATGAGGATTGCCAACTTGAATGGCGTGGATTTGAACAGAATTCCCATCTAAAAGTTTTAGTTCATACTCAGGTTCTTGTTGTTGTGCAAGTAAAGGAATACTGCTTGGTTTTAATTGCGGTATGCCCATATCCACAGTAACGGTTTTATCAGGATTAATCATTAATTGCATGCGCGTAGTACGAGTGGCCACACGTAGCTGTGTTTTAGTGGTTAAACCGTAACGATGTGCAAATAAAGCTAAGCAACGTGCGCCATTGCCGCATTGCCCCACCTCTTGGCCGTCAGCATTAAAAATTCGATAATTAAAATCGATATCCGGGCTAGAGCTGGGTTCGATAATTAAACATTGATCAAAACCAACTCCGGTATTTCTTTGGGACCATTGAGCAATATCGTTTGTGGTGAATTCTAACTTTTGATGGACGCCATCCAGCATCATAAAATCATTTCCAAGTCCATGCATCTTTGTAAATTGAATAGCCATTGAAAGTCCTTTAATGGTGTTGAGCAGAAGCGTGCTTTTTTAAGGGTTCTGGTAAATACAAGGGGCCTTTTTTACCGCAAGCAGTGAGGGAAAAAAGGCTTATGCAGATGAGTGCAGTGAAACGTAAGAGTCTCATTAATTAGTTCACCTAAGATAAAACCTGATTATATAGGTGAGGGTAGGGAATGACAAATGTAGGAGAGAGGAATATTGTTCAATAGTCAAAGTGGGAGCACGTTCACGAAAACCCGCATGCTACAATTTGGGCTCCCAATCGGAATCTTTACGTGCTTCATCAAACGATTCATACATACTTTGGGTAAAGCGTTGATGAGATTGCGGATTGATATTAAAGGTTTCGGCAAATTGCTGGGTTTGACCCGCAATGACTTGGTCCCATTCTAATTTATAGATCAACAATTCTGGTATAAGCGATTCGCCGGTATAAACAGGTTCAACCACGATATTCACTTCAGTAGTTTTCTTATTAACGAGTAATTCTCTAATATAAAGTTCAATCGCTTCTAGAGTATTATAATTTGCAGCGGCTGTAGAAGGGATTAAATTTACAGTATCCTGTGCACCACCAAGGAAGTAAGCAAT
>SCSO01000154.1 GCA_004297865.1 Legionella sp. | reverse complement strand
CAGTGGTTTGGCTTTTATCGCCATTGTGGTGATTATGCTTTCACCCATTATTCATAAGTTTTTTAGAAAAATTCATCTGGAAAGTAGTCGATCAAAGGATGAATGAAGGGTGTATTTAAATGTAGGTTGGGTCATGACCCAACAAAAAAATATTGAGCGAAGATAAATGGTTATGTTGGGTCACGACCCAACCTACTACTATGACTTTTTTCGTGCACGTTCACGAAAACCCGCGATAGAGTTGTTAGAAATTCACCTTCTCAACGAAGGCGTCAAATCCTGAGAATAAAAATGGGTAATAATACTTTCAGCTAACAAGCTTATTTGCTGCTCATACATCGCACGATTATAACCACCCTCTAATCCCCAATAAATACCTTTGAAAACCTCAGGGTTTTCTAGATAGATACTGAAAATTTCATGATAGAAAGTGGATAAATCCTGATCACTAAAGCGACATAGTTGTGTTTCTTCATCACTCATCATGGTATGGCCATAAAGTAATTTACCGCAGGGGGCTGTTTCATGGACATGAGAATCCCAGCCCGAAGGTAAAAGTAGCATTATTTTTTGTTGGTTGGTTTTGGCATGTTCCACTTGATTTTTAAGTGTGCTTATAGAATAAAGTAAAGCCGGATGAAGCTCTGTGGCATTGGTTCGTCCCGATTGTAGATCGATAGCCATGTATTCATAATTACCCTCCTTCCATAAGGCCATATTGGGCGCAATGTCAGGTGACTGCGTAAATTCCATAGTAATGTCATTAAAATTCTGTTGCGGATACACTCGCGAATCAAAAATATCAATATGACAAACTGGTGCTTCAGTCTGTTTAGTTCTTAAGATTTGACATAAACCATTATCGCGATTGACATCGGTACCAATGATAAAAAAAGATAAAGGTTCGCTAGATGTTTTGTGGAGAAAATCGATAAGTACCGCAGTTTTGTTCAAATGGCAAAACCCCGAAGCCCTAGAACCAGTAGCGTGGTGTGTAGGCAAACCAAAAGAGATACAGATTGGAGTAGGGCAGAATAAGGTGGTGGCTAGGTCACGAATAATCAGTTCAAAGGTTCCTGGAGTGTAAACAATATCATTATTATTTATTCTCTTTGTGCCTCGAGCTGAGTCTACAGCTTCAATGGTGTGTTTAATAATTTGTTTTAAATATTGTTTTTTATAAATACCAATTAAAGCATTTAATATCTGATCTTCTTCGGGAATTGCCATGAGTAGACGATTGGCTAAATTTTCATTTCCTTGACGGATGGCGGCAAATAAATCCAACCAATAGGCTGCTAAGCTAACTTGTTGAGTATCACACAATAAATTAGGTGCTAAGTTATCTAGGCTTTCGTGTATTTTCAGAGTCATATGACCAATTCGTGTTGCTTGATCTTCGGACTCGCCAGCAAACATTCCATGCATATTGGCCAAATCGTCGTTAGATGGGTGCTGGATAGTTACTAAAGGCAGATCTCCCGGCTCAGCGGCAATTGGGAATTGTTGTTCGAGCTCTTCTCTCATATGATGAATTGATCTATTAAAATTCGTAGGCAGTAATTTGTAGAAACTATCGTTTTCAATTTCATCTAACTTATTTTTGAAATCACAAAAAGCATCTAAGTTTACCGTGCCTTTTTGCAACTCTTTATATTCTTGCTGTACTCGTTTAATTTTATCAATCAAAGCATTTTTCCGTGCTTTGTCGTTCCCTCTTACAGTAAAAAAAAGCGTTCCCTTCACTATTTCTGTCCTGAATCAATTAATAATAGTAAATTCTAGCTTGGTTTATTAAATTACACTAGGTTTTATTTTTTGTCTTTATTAAGAACAATTTAAAGAGAGATGACACCCGAGGCTTGCTACAAGCCTCGGGAATATAATTAAGATATTAAAGCAACGACACCCATTATGCTATTAACGCTAGCACCTACGAATAAACTAGTGTCTACCACATCCATGTTGTCTCTGGTAACCAAATCAATACGGCAATCGTCACAATTTGGACCTGGGCAATTGCTTGCTTGAGTTACAGCAGTGCTTCTACTTGCTGTGGCTGAAACTGGGGCTCTAGCACTGGCACTGCTTTGAGCGGCACTAGTTCCACCTTGTGCTGTACTGCTTCCACCTTGTACCGCACTACCGCCACCGCCTTGGACTGAGCCTGCGGTTGGGCCATTACCTGCACTACCGCCAGAACCACTGATTAGACTAATTCCTTTAGAGGTTACGTAACCTTCTTTAGGGAAAGGAGCAGGGTACATACGGGTTGGAGTAATGACATAGCTTTCACCGGCACGAATAATCTTACGACGAGCTTTTACCTGACCTTGATTGACGCGTACGTAAACTTTGGTTTGGCTAGCCACATAGACGTTATAATCAGTCCCAAGAATAGATAAAGCGACCACTGGTGTTTTTAAAGTTTCTTTTAATCGTCCAGAGGTTTTAGAATGCAATTTACCAGAATTTAATGAGGCTTTGATAGTGATATCGGATTGTTTTGGAGAATAAGCGAGAATCTGGTAATTGGTTCTTTCGCCTAAATCTACTATTGTTCCATTGCTGTATTTTAACGTCGCTAAAGAGTTGCTTGCGGTAGTGATGCCGTCGCCTACATAAAGGGCGGAACCACGATTAAGAGTACGTTCGGTACGCTTCATTTTTGCCATTACTTTGTTGGTAACTGATAAAGTAACGCCGGCTGATTGAGCGAATACATTGGTTGTAGCCAATAATAAACTAATCAAAAATATTTTTTTCATATTTATCCCTAAATTGTACTCGGAGTCCTACCAATTAAAAATCATAAAGGTTTTTTATATATGCGTCAATAAAACCGCCACCCAGCCACTATTTAAATTGTTATTTCTGTAAATGAATATAAACCCCATTCCAGTCTTTATCTGGTGGATTCGCCATAAAAGAATTGATCCGTTCTAGATAAAGTGAATACAGGTAAATTTGCGGGTATTTTTGCTGCAAATCAGCAAACAGTTTTTGGGCCTTTGTCCAATCTTGCGCGTAGTAATGTTCTAAAGCGATTTGATATTGACTTACTTCTTCTTTGAGTTCCTTTGAAGCATCAGCTAAGTAAGCGATAGGCTCATAAATATTGAGCGCGGTTTTACGTCCTTTAACGGTTACTTTATCTACAGTGCGCCAAAGAATGTCATCCTGACCGGCATGAGTGATATCATTGACTAAAATATTTACTTTATAAAATTTGGTTAGATCTTGTAATCGGGAAGCTAAATTGACGGTATCACCCAATACTGTATAAGCGCGCCGGAATTCCGAACCCATGTCGCCCACATTCATTAATCCTGTGGCAATGCCTACTCCAATTTGTACTGGAGGTAGTTTATTTGCAACCATGACCTCATTGATTTGATGTAAATTTTCAAAAATAGTGCGTGCACTGCGTAAAGCATGATTGGCATGCTCTAGATCTTCAATGGGTGCTCCCCAGAAGGCTACAATCATATCGCCTACGTACTTATCAATGGTACCGCGATTTTTAAAAATAATTTCGGTAATGGGGGTAAAGAAGGTATTCAGTAAACGTTTGACTCCAACTGCATCTAAATCCTCACTAAGACTTGTGAAATTTCGGATATCAGCAAATAACACGGTCATATTTCGAGTTTGTCCTTCCATGCTGAAGTGCTCAGGTTGCTCTATTAATTCTTTTAAATAATCTTCTGGGACATATTGACCAAATAAATGACTAATATGTTTTTTCTGTCTACGTTCAAGAATAAAAGAATAGGCATAATTAATTAATGCAATTAGCACAACCAAAGTAACGATTACAGCTATAGGTAAATAAATACTTTGTTTGATAAATAAATATATACAAATGGCGATAGTCGTTAAGATAAGCAATAGACTAAGTAATAAAGACCAATTGATATTGATAAAGGGGAATAAGACAGAAATTGCTATTCCTAAGAGAAGAACAATTAAAGCGCCTTGAATGGTAGACCAATCAAATTCCACTATTAACTGTTGCGAAACGATGGCCTGCACGATATTACCTACTATCTCTACTCCAGGAAAACTTAAACTCACGGGCGATTCATGGAGATCAGATAAGAGGGGCATAGTGGAACCTATGATCGCTATAGCACCTTGGAGGTCTTTGACATTGACTTTCCCTTGAAGAATATCGGTGGCTGAGTAATAATTTAAGCTTGCTGGCCCGCCCCAATAAGGCACTAAAATTTGTCCATGTTTGTTAGTAGGCACAAAAGTACCGTCTAATTGAATTCCTTTTAATTTCTTATCCGCAATGACCAAATTAACTTGATCGACAAGAAGATAATTCATCGCTGTTGCCAAGGCCATGCTGGGATATAATTTACCTTGGTAATTAGCAAGTAACAGGGCCTTACGAATGGCACCATCACTATCTGGGATATTAGTTACAAATCCTGTTCTAGCAGCTGCATTGACTAAGGCTTTAATACTGCCGTTATAACTTTTGAACTCCAAACTGGTAAAGGCATTTGCATCCAATTTTTTTCCCTG
>SCSO01000153.1 GCA_004297865.1 Legionella sp. | reverse complement strand
TAAGGAAATGTTTCTCGTAATATAGTGAATCCAAATAATCCGTTATACTCTTTTTAAAAGTGACATCCAATTTCTGGTTTTTTTTAAATTGGTTAAGATCAATAATTTTATCCTTTTTTTCTAATTCCGGCTCTACCCTATTTATTTGCTTTTGTATCCTATGCCTATAAAGTACTTCTATTTTTTTAACGGCCAAAGCATCCGCTTTTAAAAATTGAGACAGCGTTGTAAGAAAACAAAGATCTTTATACTCATTAGCTTGTTTATAGATATACTCTTGAGACCAGTGAGTATTTAACGTGGTGGAGGCGGTATCTAAAACGACCCCAGCAGACCATTCAGGGCTAGTACGTTTAGTTTTGTTCTCATTTCGCCAAACCAATTCTAAACCCTTGGCAAATGAGGTGACTAAATCATCAACTAGAGTCTCATCCTTAGCTTGGAATGAATAATCAGAATACCGTTGCTTGGCATGCTCTACCCAAATATCGAATAGCGATTTCGCCGTTCCTTTTATTTTAAAGATCAAAGTTGATTCAAGAACCGCTTTAAAATAAATAGAATTTCTATCCATTTCTAAATCCTCTTTGTTTGGAGCTCACGGACAAGCCGTTGGACATAGGTGTCGGATAAAAAAAGTAGCCCGTATTAGCGCAGCGTAATACGGGATTTTCCCCTAAGAGCGTTACACTTAACCAGCCAATTCAGTGATCATATGTTTCCAATGATCCACATTATCCGTTAATGCCTTAACGGGTAATCGTTCGTCGCGACCATGGGCTCGCATATCTTCTGGAATAATAAACCAAGCACCACTAACACCATAAATGGGGACATTTGCAATACGGAAAGGTCGAGCGTCGGTAGCTCCTGTACTCATATCAGGTGAGACTGAGGCATCAGGAAATTTGGAATGTATAGCGTGTTTAAAGGCGTTAAAGATATCCTCTCTTAAGGGTGAGCCTAATGACGCCGTACGTTGATCATTTCGCGTAACAATAACGTTAGGATCAGCAACGATTTTTTCCAATTCTGTTTTGATCACATCGGGAGACACGCCTGGCATAATACGACAATTGATCGTTGCTTTAGCTAATTGGGGTAAGGCATTATTGGCATGACCAGCAAATAAACGCGTTGCAACACATCGTGTGCGCGTTAAACCAACTTCTTGGGAGCTTGCCTCAATGATATCTGCCGCTTTTTGATCCGCAGGATTCTTTAGCCAAGCTCTCATTGCATCGCCTAGCTCAGTGTGTTCCAATTTCTCACGTGCTGAGAAATAAGCCCGCGTAGTATCTGTAAGAACCGGTGAAAAACGATAAGACTCCAGACGTTTTAAAGCAGTGGCTAATTGATAAATGGCGTTATCTGGTCTTGGTTTAGAAGAGTGCCCACCAGGGTTATGCACCGTTAAGGTGTAATCAGCATAAGTTTTTTCAGCTGTTTGAATCACAAACCCAAGAGGCTGTCCTTTAGCATCAAATGCGCCCCCTCCCGAATCGGCATTTAAGCCATATTCAACGTCCAATAAGTCTTTCCATTCACTAGCGCCTTTAATTGCGCCCATTCCCCCGACCTCTTCGTCACCGGTAAAAAACACAATCAGGTCCCGTTTATTCTTAAAACCTTCTGCTTTAAGTTGCATCAACGCTACGGTGATTGCTACCAAGCCATTCTTCATATCCAAGGTTCCGCGGCCGTAATAATAACCGTCTTTTTTAACTAATTTAAAAGGATCAATAGACCAATCTTCATTTTTAGCTTCAACCACATCCATATGCCCCATGAGCATGATAGGTTTTTTAGAATTAGGTTCTGCTGCGCGCCATCGAACTATGAGAGCAGCTGTATTTTTGTAAGGGATAATATGGATATCTTTTTGGGGAATCCCGGCTTCTTTAAATTGCTCAGCAAAGTATTGAGCTAATTCCGGAACCTTGTTTCGCCCCACCACCGTTGGAACTGAAACCGCATGTTCTAACATCTTTTCAGCTTTAACTTGCCATGGATCAGCTGGGGTTTGGGTTGCTGCAAAACAGTTAATCGCAAGGTTTAAGCCTAAAAGACTAGTCACCATTAACATACCCTTTTTACCACTACGACTTAGCATACAACTACTCCGACCTTTAACAGAAAACGCATTGTAAACAAAATAAGAACGAATACAACCTACAAACAGTGACATTTACGCCTTAAATCGATATCCCAAACATCGACTACAATATCGTTTTCAACAATACATCATTGGTCGTGAGAAATGAGGAATAATGCCAATCGGGTAAAGCCTTTGTGATTTGTTTCTTCTAGCAAAAAACAAGGCTTGACCCTCTGGCTTTACATAAAAAAATTAAGAGGCTTCGTGATCATGGCTATGAGCACTTGCGCCAGCTGTTTTTTGCTTGTGATCATGGTTATGTGCTTTCGCTTGGGAATTGTGGTGATCTTTAGCATGGGCATTCGCTTGAGCCACATTTCCTTTGTGATCGTGTACATGAGCTGCAGTCACTGCATTTTTGTGATTATGCTGGTGATGGTTTACTTCTTTAGCGCTAGCATGGTGCGCAGTATGCTTAACATTTGCACTATGATGATCTTGAGCTGCTGAATTTGCAGCATGGACAGATGATGCTACTATAGCAGATGCTAAAACAGTTAAAATACCTTTCATGTTAAACTCCCTGTTATAATGGTAGATGGTATGTTGTTTATAGAGTTTATAAATAACATCGGTCTATTATAAAGCAAAATCGTTAATTTAGCACAGAGAAAGTAAGTTCCTATTATTTATTAAGCAAGCTACGTTGGTAACTAAAGCTGAAATAAATAATTAAACCCATGATAAACCAAACGATGAATCGCAGAATAGTGAACCAAGGTAAATTAATTATTAGATAAAGACAGCTTAATATTCCCAATAAGGGGACATAAGGCATAAAGGGAGTTTTAAAAGGTCTGGGTAAAGAAGGTTTAGTATAATGGAGAATCAGTACCCCACAACACACCATAGTGAAGGCCACGAGAGTTCCAACATTAACCAATTCGGCTAGGGTACCGATGGGAATGAATGCTGCTATAAAGGCAATGATGACACTACTAAGAATAATAATGCGCACGGGCGTCTTAGTTTTTTCATGAAGCGCAGAAAAATAGAGGGGTAGTAAACCATCTCTTGCCATGGCAAAAAATATTCGACTCAAACCATAAAACAATACCAGCATCACCGTGGTGAGACCCGCTATAGCTCCAATTCCTATGATGGCTGCTGCTGTATTGTAACCAATCAAGATAAGTGCATAACTAATTGGAGAGGCAACATTAAGCACTTTATAAGAAACGATACCTGTAAGCAGCCCAGACACAACAATATAAAGAATCGTTGAAATGAGTAACGAACCAATAATGCCGATGGGCAAATCCCGCTGAGGATTAATCACTTCTTCAGCAGTAGTCGATACGGCATCAAATCCAATATAAGCAAAAAAAATTAACGAAGCACCTTTGGTAATACCAGCCCAACCAAAAGGTGCGAAGGGCACCCAGTTATTGGTTTCAACATGCATTGTAGCAATGATAATAAATACTAAAATGACGGATAATTTCACTGCGACAATGACGTTGTTGATCTGGGTACTTAATTTTGCTCCCCAAATTAATAACCCACATAACACCATAATGATGAACGCAGCGAAGAGATTAATCACTCCGCCACTATAAGGTCCGAGTACTAAATATTGTGGAAGATGAATATTTAAAGACAACAATAAGTTATTAAAATAGCTACTCCACCCTACTGCTACAGCAGAAATGGAAATTGAATATTCCAATAATAAATCCCAACCAACAATCCATGCAATTAATTCCCCAAATCCAACATACACATAGCCGTAAGCGCTACCACAACCCCCTATAGAAGTGGCTAATTCGGCATAGGAGAGCGCTGAAAAAAGACAAGCAAATCCAGCGATGATGTAAGAAAGAATGATTGCAGGACCAGTATGGGTTGCGGCAACCACCCCAGTGATTACGAAAATACCGGCACCAATAATAGCTCCAATACCTAAAAGAGTCAGATCGAAAGCAGATAAACACCGTACTAAAGTCTCCGATTGTTCAAATGAGCTATGAATGTCTTTTTTACGCAATAAGTCCATTTATTGATTTCACCCTAAAGTATTTTATTAACTAGTATTAACCAAACGAGGAAGGCAATAAAGGCCCTGACTCCAGATATACTAAGGCGTAGTCATTTCCCTTCCTGGTTCTGCTTCTTCTTTTTCACTAGCATGTTGCTGCACTCCATATAATGTCAGATAGCTAAACAGAGCTAGTGCTGCCGGAACTAAAAATAACAAGGGTAGCCAAAGCGATAGGGAATTTCTAAACTCACCACCTGCGCTATCAAGGCTCGCTTGTTTGGCCGCTAACGTGGCTGTTTCTTGTTGTAAGGTATGATTCAACGCTTGAGCTTTATCAAAAAGCCCTGGGAGACTATTGTTCAGTTGATTTTGGGCTGCTTGCAAACTCGCCACCGTAGTTGTATTAAAGAGAGCAATGCTTGCCGCAAGAAACTTAAATAATTGCGGTTCTAAATTCTCAGCGGCTTCGCTTTGATCTTTATCAACAGAAACTAAGAGATTAGAGATCGTTTTTGTATCACCTAATCGAAAGGTGGTTTGTATTAAAGAGCGATATTGTTCTTGAGATTTAATGTCTACACGACCCGATGAGCGATCGCCACTTGTCACGGGGGACGTG
>SCSO01000152.1 GCA_004297865.1 Legionella sp. | reverse complement strand
CTACTAATTTAATTTGGGGTGACGCAGACAAATACATGCGGCAATTCAAAAAAGAACACTCCAATAAAACACAAGCACTCCTAAAGTCCAATAATGATCAAAGCGATTATCAGTTAGTCCTGATCCCCGACGTCAATGAACAAAACAAGCATCAACGCTATCAAATTACTTTCAAAGAGATTCCTGTTTGGGGGCATCAAGTCATTTATCACAGCAAAAATGGTACGAAAGATACCATTACTGGGATGAGCGCCAAAGGAATTGAAAATGACATTACCAAGACGACAGGTAAATTTAGTAGTGAGCAAATTGAAAATAAATTATTAGAGAATGAAAAAGACGAAGTGAAATTTAAAAATAGCACTAAAGTCATTTACATCGATGATAATGAAAAAGCCCATTTGGCTTATCATTTTTCTTATTACACTAATTCCGAAGAAACCCATATTAAAGCGCCTAACTTCTTAGTTGATGCTAACACTGGTGAAATACTTAAACAATGGGATGAGGTTCGTCACGAGAGAATCGGTCAAGGATTAGGTGGTAATGCATTTAATTTGCCATACCGAGCAGGGATGTATCAACATGGAGATGCACTTCCTAATCTACCTTCTTTAGGAAAATTTGATGTGACTGTAAAAAATGGTTTATGCAATGTAGAAAATGAATCAATTAAAGTGATGAATTTAGAGAATCATGATTTGGGTTATGATATTTTCCCTATCACGGTAATCGCCGAAGCCTTGCTAAAATTAAAATCTTTTTCTTATGCTTGCAGCCCCACTAGTTTGTTTTTGAATTACTCAGATGGCGTTACTGGTCCGGTGAATTATGCCTTTTCTCCAGTGAATGACACTATGTATTTCGCGCAACAAACCTTAGACATGTATGAGAAAGTCTATGGCGTTAAAAAACCCATTGGTGATGATTTACCTCTACGAGCTTATACTCATTTAGGTGAAATGGACAATGCGTTTGCCGTGCCTACTATTCGTATAAAAGGAATTATCTTAGCGCATCAACAAGTGGTGATTGGTAATGGTAATGAGTTTTTGACCGCTCCTGCTCAATCAGTATTGGGCCATGAGTTATCTCATAACTTTACTGCAGTGAATTCAGGGTTGAATTATGAAGGTCAATCTGGAGGCATTAACGAGTCCTTCTCTGATATGGCGGCCATTGCTTTACAAGATTATATTCGTCGTGATTACCCTTGGTATTGGAATGGCGAAGATTGGACTATAGGTCGGGAAGCCATGATCGGTGGTTCTCCAATGCGTTATATGGATGATCCCACTAAAGATGGAATGTCCATTGCGAATGCTAGTGGATTTAACGATAAATTGGACGTGCACACCACCAGCGGGGTCTTTAATAAGGCCTTCTATATCTTAGCGCATAAACCCAACTGGTCTATCCAAAAGGCCTTCCAAGTCATGGTAGATGCCAATATGCACTATTGGTCGCCAATTGCTTATTATGACTTTGCGGCTTGCGGAGTTATTCAGGCGGCAGCGGATAGAAAATGGGATAAAGCCTCAGTTATAGAGTCTTTTGCTGAAGTGGGCGTGACTTGCCCTC
>SCSO01000151.1 GCA_004297865.1 Legionella sp. | reverse complement strand
CCCAGAAAAATTAACCGAAGTGATTGAGAATTTTTATATACCGAATGCAGAATCAGGCGATGCGAATGTCAATCCTGAAAATGGTAGTGGTGTGTTTTTAGTTGGCTATCTGGAAGAAAAATACTGTCTTCCAGAAGCCTAAAAGTCAATCGGGTCAGATTCGATTGATTTTAAATGAATATTTAGTTTGGGCTAAGAGTTGTTATTTCGAGATTATCGTAAGTAGCTTTTATTAATATGCCGCTAAGCCCCGCTAAAATAAGGCCCAAAATAATTTGACCGGTGCACAATGCACTGATACCGGCAATACCAATAAGTAAAGCTAAACCACCGTACACTAGAGCGGATGTCGTGGCTTTTTCGGCTTTAGGTTGTTCAGTAGCGAAAAATTGGAAAGGGGCGGATTGAGAATTCATAAGGTTAGCTTGTGGATTTGCAATAAAGGCTCTCAGATCAATTTCCATCATACGGCTACGTTCTTCATTCATTTGTAGTGCAAGATTGTCGGTATAGGCTTGGCAATCCTTTATAAATTTAACATCAGTTGGTGATAGGTAAGATAGGTAATTATCCTGCTTTTGTAATACTTGCAGAAGAATTTTACTATACATTTGTGCTATGGATTCTAACTCAGTAAGTTCATTTACCTTGCTCTGTACTAAAATTTCGCTAAATTGATAATGCACTACAATTCCATTTACTGGCATATGAGCAAAATGAGGTCTATCCGGAAATCGTGCGAATTGATTTGCTGCTATGGCACTAACGTTCAATACATAATTAGAAGGAATAATAGTATTCTTTAAAAAAAAGACGAGGTTATCACTTAATGAAGGATCGGGTGATTCTATGGTGATCTGAACGCTTTTCAAGATATACCTCCAAAGCACTATAAAAAAGCGGCCCGACGATACCATAAAAATGGACCTATGAGCAAATTTAAAATAGACCCAGACAGTATCCTGTGGGATTCTTGAATCAATCGAATGGCACTTACTTACGATCATTAGAAATAAGCAAGTGCCATTCGAATCTGACCCCATTGGTCATTAACACTCACCTGTTTTCTTACAGCGCGCCAAATAACTCTCTTCAGAAGGGCTAAGATTATCATTGTAATTGAATGGCTTAGATGGCATGACTTCAGGAGTAGAAGTGGGTGCGGGCTCCACTGACGGATTGTAGTTTGCTGGAGAGCTGCCACCTGTAGGTGCACCAGGGCTTCCAGAAGAAGAGTTCATACCTCCACAACCGACCAAGAATAAACAGCCTAAACCTAGAGCAAAACCTATTATCTTTGTTTTCATTGAAGTTCCTTTTATGAATGCGCCATCTGATTATAGAACAAAAAAGGAACACTTGCTGATCTTAAAATCAATCGAGTCTGCTCCCATTGATTTTTGTAGGAATTATCTGTCCTTTACGGGTATCTTTTTGATTTATATAGCAAAAGAGTTTTAAAAAAATTTCTGTTGTTAATAATACCTTAAGAAACTGCTAATATTTCGTTAATATTGATCACATATAATACATATAAGCCTTTAGTATTTAATACAATTCGGGGGAAATGTATTATGAAAGAAAAAACTGAAAAATCGCTTACGCGGATAATATTAAATTATCACTTACATCCTAACGTTGGCGGGGTAGGGCATATTTCTATTGACGCTATTAATAATGGTCAACCGGTTAAGCTTAGTGTTTATCCCAGTGAACAGCTATCTATGCTAACCCCTATTACGGTTACATCAGCTTATCTTTTCCCTGCATTGGCAAAAAATCATTTAGATTCTCATGAAGGTGACAGTCCAATTTTTGCTTCTTTTGATATTACAGATAAAATAATACACAAAGAGGCCTTTTTTGCTGAGCTTCATAAAATGCGTACTTATGTTGACTCTGGAGAGGCTGCGTTTAGTCTAATTCCGAATCCTAGGACGCAAATTCTCTTTGCTTTATTTAGTAAAAAATCTGCGCTCAATTTGGTAAGGGGATTCAAAACGTTAGATCACGATACCATGAACGAAGAACTTACCAAATTTCCCGTATATAATTGCTCTTCTACAGCGGCGGATCTTCTTAAAATAGGGGGTATAGAGCTGACCCAAACCTTTTTCGCGGGTTATCATTCGCCAACAAGCATCTATAATTCTTTAAAATCTTTATTTGAAAAATTACCCGATCCCGTACAAACCGAAGTGCCAAAGGCTTCACAAAAAACAGCTATTGGACTACCTGGTGCAGCGATGAAGCAACCCAACTTAAAATCAGGTTCAGCAGGGTTTTCAGTTAACTTTTTCCAACAAGGC
>SCSO01000013.1 GCA_004297865.1 Legionella sp. | reverse complement strand
CTGTTTTTAATCTAGACATTCTCTTCTCGAGTATGATTGTCCATTTTCGAGAAAAACTGATGGAACTCCAAACCAGCACTATGTGAAACTTTTTCTTCAATTATTTTGCCATGTTCAACATGAACAAGTCGATCACAGTGCTCTACTGTACTCATACGATGAGCAATGATAATAAGAGTCCTCTCTCCCTTTAAGGCATATACTGCCTGCATTACTTCTCTCTCGGTGCCAATATCAAGTGAGCTGGTCGCTTCATCTAAGACCAATACAGATGGATTATGATAGAGTGCGCGGGCAATACCGATACGTTGACGCTGCCCACCAGAAAGTCGAATACCACGCTCTCCCACGAAGGTCTCTAATCCATTTGGCAGCGTTGCAATGAACTCATCGAGTTGAGCAGCTTTAACTGCGTTGCTAATTGAAGTCTCATCAATATCATTAACGGCCACACCAAATGCAATATTTTTGCAAATTGTGTCATCACTTAAATATATGCTTTGCGGAACATATCCAATTTGATCTTGCCATCCACGTATATTGGACTGAATGTTTGTGCCATCCACAGTAATTTGACCTTCAACTGGCGTTAATAATCCCAGTATAAGGTCGATCAATGTGCTTTTTCCTGCACCACTTTCTCCAATAAATCCAATTGAGGTTCCTTGGGGAATTATCAAGTTAACATGTTCAATTGCATCTACTGTTGCATCAGGGTAAGAATAGCTAATATTTTTAAGCTCTAAACATCGTGAAAATACTATTGGAATATTTTGTACAGAATGCTTGGCTAACTCCTGTAATTCATTTATTTCTGAATACAATGTATTAGTCACAGGTAAAGAATATCTTAAATTTTGTAGCGCGCCTAAAAGGCGATTAGCCGCAGGCATTAAGCGAAAGGCAGCTGCCGCAAAAAGTGCTAAAGCAGGCATAAATGCAGCTACCGACTTACCTTGGGCCAACATCGCAAACATTAATACCACCAAACTAGTGACAACTAGTAATTCTAAGAAGAGTCGCGGCAATGTTTGCAGCAAATTCTCCCATCGACTCACTGAAGATTTTTTAATATTATGTAAACTGAATTGAGTGAGAAACTCCTCTTCTCGACCTAGTAACTTCACTTCCTTTGAACCACCTAATCCCTGATGTAACTGTTGTAACCTCAAGGCCTCATGCAATTGGCGCGCTTGTCCCCAAGCTAATAATTTCTTCTTAGTAGCCACATGAAAAGCTGTTCCAGCTACTCCTAAAATAATTGCCACTAAAATTGCGCCTAACGGTTCGAGGGTTAAAAGCAATGCTGTAATTCCGATGATAACTAATAGTTCCGTCATAAATGTCATACTAGCCAATATGGCTTTATAGGCAAAAAGCTCTGTCTCTGTGCCAACATTTCGAATGAGTTGTGCTGAGTTTCTTTTTAAATGAAATACGTAATGTTGACGCAAATATCCTTCATAAAGGCGATGCGACAGATTGACTTGAATACCAAATAAAAACTTTCCTTGCATCCAAGCAAGAAATACAAGAAAACTAGTTTTAAACAGATATACACTAACTAATATCAACAGACCTATGATAAGTATGCTCTCATGAGTGGGATTCCCGAGCATAACCAGCCAAGGTTCTAAAAATGGGTATTTATCAGCAATATCATTCTGTGTGATCAAAATCATTGCAGGGATAACAAGGCCAATCCCAAATGTTTCTACCACCATGCTAATCAGCATTAAACCTAACAATGTGACCGCTGCCTTTCGCTGTTGGGACGTAAGTATACACCATATTTTTTTAAAAAGGCTCATGCTAATTAATATGTCCCTATAGTATTAATGATTCGTTATCCTTAATGGAACTTCAACCTTAAAATCTCATTTTGTGCACGCTACCGCCCTTGGATTTCATTCGGTCAATTTCCAAAAAACTAGTATTCAACTGTTATTTTTTTAACTATCTACATATCTTAAGAGCACTTATTGGCAAGTCGAGTGATTGCTGGCGATTAAATAAATTCAATAACAAACTCACTCTTTCTTCGCCTTTTGTTGCTATAACTATTGCTTCTAATTCTTTAAAACACCCATCCGTTATCAACACTCGGTCGCCACAATTAAACAAAGGAGGAGCTTCATGGCCATTCAAACGAGCACAATGACGTTGCAATCCGTCAATAATATTGTGATCTAGAGAAGCAGGTATTCCGTTAAAAGACACCAGCCGATTAACCCCGCGAGTAGAACGAATAGTAGACCAAGTACTAGTAGCTGATAATAAAACAAAAAGATAATACGGAAATAAGGGAAAATTGACCGTTTTCACTAAGCCAGAGATCTGCTTTTTAACGGGATAGGTAGGATGAAAACATTGATATCCTTGATTGCTCAAATGCAGCTCCGCTCTAAAACTTTCACGGGGTTTACATTGAACTAGATACCACCGACTATCTTCATACATTTTTACAACATCCTGTCTAGTTAATATTTGATAACTGCAAATCAAATTTAATTTCGCGAAATTATAGATTTAAAAAGATTTAATTTACAATCATATTCTTAAAAAATATTTCACTTGCATATTGATTAAAATATCAGTTATCGTTCTCGATTATTGACAATATCTATATCCTTATCGTAAAAACGCGCGGACGCATATATGATTGAAAAGCTCCTTATTATCTGTGTGGGAAATATATGTCGCAGTCCCATGGCTGAAGCCCTGTTTGCAGAAAAGCTAAAACAAACCTCTCCTGATGTCTCAGTCAGCTCCGCAGGTCTTGGAGCGTTAGTTAATCATTCAGCAGATCCATTCGCACAAGATTTAATGAGGGCAAGAGGACTTGATATTTCCTTTCACCGTGCACGACAAGCTACACAAGAAATTTACTTCAATGCTGATTTAATTTTAACAATGAGCACTGGACAACAAGAAGAGATTGAAAGTAAATTTCCCAGTGCTCGAGGTAGAGTGCAACGCTTAGGGAAATGGGGAGAATATGATATTGTTGACCCCTATAAACGACCAAAAGCTATTTTCGAGCAAGCTCTGCAGCTTATTGATCAGGGAGTGAATGATTGGTACAAGAAGTTGTGGGGTTAATATGATAAGAGCAATAAGTTTAATAAGTGCGAGTATTCTATTGTGCAGTTGCGGTATCATGCCGGGAATGCAAAATTTAGACACCTCAAATATGCGCAAGGTCGCTGCCCCTCGAATTGTAATTAAACCTACACTGATACCTATTACTCCCGCTTTAATTGCCAATCAGCGAATAAATACCTATCATTATCGCATTGCACCCGCTGACGTGCTTCACATTAATGTATGGCAACATCCTGAATTTGATTTTCTAGAGCATGCCCCCACCACATTAAGTACAACAGCCGTAGTTCAAGGAGCAGCAGGGCAACCAGGCTATTTGGTCAACTCATCTGGATATATTTATTTTCCACTTATTGGATATATTAAAGTTGCTGGTAAAACTATAGAGAGAATTCGTCAAGAAATTTCTATTCGCTTAAAGAAATATGTACCACACCCTCAACTCAATGTGCGGGTCGCTGATTATCGCGGACAAAAGGTGTATGTGTTAGGAGAAGTAGTCCACCCAGGATTTCTACCTATAAATGATCAACTCATGAATATTGCCGATGCACTAGCCTTGTCGGGTGGCATGAGCCCAGATTCAGCCAATCCCCGTTTCATCTATATTATTCGTGGGGATTATTCGCAACCGCAAATTTTTTGGTTGGATGCAAGAACACCTGATAGGATGCTAATCGCAGAAAAATTTAGTCTTTTACCAAAAGATATTTTATACGTATCTTCAGCACCAGCAACACGCTGGAATCGTGTATTAAATCAACTATTACCCACAGTGCAATCGATTTGGTATACCCAAGCTATTGTAAAGAATGCTTAACGGAAATTAATGCAAGGATATTATGAGCACTATTTCACAAGGAAAAGTTGATCAAGATCAAAATGAAATTGATCTATCTGCCTTACTTAATCAATTAATT
>SCSO01000150.1 GCA_004297865.1 Legionella sp. | reverse complement strand
ATTTTAATTTCCTTGTGAGATGAGTGTCTAATTCTCAGGCATGCGCGTTGTATAGAATAGATTGGAAAAATATAGCTATAGGTTTAGAATCAGGTCTCAAAAAAACTAAGGATGATAGCTGTTAGATGTTAACTGAATTAGAGCAACGCGTGTTATCTCATGCATTGAAGGTGTATTTAAAAAATGTAGAAGATACCTTGGACGGCAATAAAAACATTGTGACTTCATTGCGAACACGGGTTATACCCTCTGAATTATCTGAGTTAATAAAGAACGGTTTAGCTGAGCAATACAAAGCAGAAGGGCGAATTAAAAGGCGGGAAATTGCGCAATTAAAGACTGCGATAGTAATTCAAGAAGAGCGATTGAACATAAATCGCAAGAATTTTTATGGCCAATATCCGGAGTTACATGCTGAACCTTCAGTACATCATGTCAATGTGCTTGATGCAAAACGAAGAGAGCATTTGCGAAGCAAATATATTCAACATGCAAAAACATTTAACGCAGAATATACCGAACACTTATTACCTCTTATAAACAGTCCTTTTTTTTGTTATGAAGGAATCAATTGGAGTTACATTGGACCTGCGAGAGAAAATTTTGAACGGTTAACTTTTAAACTTGGTTGTGCCAATGAAATCAAAGCGGCAGAAGAATTGTTGCAGGAACTCAACGCTAGACTCCTTACCAAAGAACAAACAATCACGCATTCTATTGAAGAAAACGATTTCCTCTTTAGACAATTTGTCAAAGCAATAAGCCCGGTTATCGTTGATAAGACCTTTTATATTCCTGCTTTAAGCCAATGTGAGCGTGAAACCGAACACATTATAGGTTTAGAGCACATTAAAATTAAATTATTAAATATACTCAATGTAAAAAAACTCAGCCTTAAAAAGGGTGACAAAATGGACCGGGTGGATGACTTAATCAATAAAATAAAGACTCTGTGTATCAATTCAAGCACTACCCTTGCAGACCTAGAATATGTGATCAACGACTGGCAGCTTCTAAGTGTAAAAGGTAGACAAAATTCAAAGATATTTACCACTTCAGCTCTTGTAGCTTTTTTCTATAGGGTTAATGAACACCAATTTATTAATGATTGTTTGGCACTTGTCCGGCCCACCCATTGGACAACACCCATCCCTCCGAAAGAGCCCTATCCTTATGGGGTGCATTGATCTCTGATCCACTTCACTAGCAGCTTGATTTGCAATTGGAAAAAAACATCCCTTAGAAAGTTATCTGATGGGTGCTGGTTTACATAACTGGAGCATTAGGTATGTTTGCTTCCACTACGTGACCTTCTGAGGATTTGAGTTGCTTTAATGCCGTCTTTGCTGTTTTCAAGATGGTAATTTTGATCCTTACTAACTCCGGATAACTTTCTAAATCCCTGTATTCATCCTTGATTTGATTAAACAGTTCTTTACCTTTGTCTAATTTTTCTTTTAATTCAGAAGGACCTCCAGGATTTTTTAAGGAACTGAAAAAAAGTGCTGGAAGCAAAGGTAATAAATGACTGAAATCTGTATCAGTAAAGTAGACATATAATGTGCTCATGCAAGCTAATATTATTGTTAATGTAGAGAATAATTTATTAAATGCATCATCAGTTACAGACAGCATCAATTGATTAAATTGCGATACTTTTTCCAGGAATTTCATGACCTTTTGCCGTTCAAAAAGCATGGCATCAATCATTTCTTGATTAGGATTATCCCTATCTTTCATAGCCCTCAGATGAACTAACATTTGATCGATAATAAACATTAAGTCAGCAATATTTGAATTACGGCGCCAAACCCCCCAAATATTAGATAATGTTTGGAGTATAAGTTTGCTTTGTGGGGGAGATTTGAATTCCATCGCATAAAACAAGCTATTAGATAACAACTCAGGAGGGAAAGAACCCATTTCTAATCTGGCACGGTTACCTGTATAGAAGAATGTAATTGGCTGTGGTAAGTATGATGAAATATCTTGGGTTATTGAGAGATTGGGAGCTATTTGTTGTCTGTCAGTAACCGAATTTAGTAAAGCTAAATACAATTGGAATTTTCCAAAATGATCAGTTTGGACCTTAGTTTCAATTTCTTTAGATAATTGTAGCAATTTAGATGATGGCAATCTAACGTCTCTCATTGATCAAAAATTGCCATTATACAGCTTGCTTTGATCATTTACAAATCTTTCTGAACTATTATTGGTCTTTTTTGGTTCAGATGAACCCAATTTATATTATCAATGAGCCTATATGCGATTGATATTTATAAAAATATTAATTTAAGTCTGATCGGAATGGCACTAAGATAAGGAATTTTTCCCGGATTTCTCCCTTCCAGGGAGAAGGGAGAAATCAAGATCTTTGAGGTCCTTGAGTAATAACAAAATCTTTAACTTAGTGCCATTCAAGTCTGATTCCATTGATCAAAAAATAAATACAATTTAGTATTACCAGGTTTTTTAATTAAGATGAGATGAAACACCTTAATTGTATGCGTGAGTCACGCTAATTATATGGAGATTGTCATGTTGCGGAGGCTAGTTTTTAGTTTAGTGTTTTGTAGTTCAACCTTATTATTTGCAAACGAACCATGCCCAGAGGTTAATCAGATAAAAATTCATGAATTTACCAATGTTAGGTCGGATCCACAAAATAATTATTGGGAGGCATCGATTCTAGGTAAGGATTTTGGAACAGAGCTTAGCTGGGATTTTTTGATAGGTATTTTTCCTATAGATTTTTTGAAGACAATGGATGAAAGGGAACAAGCTTACTTAGCGATGCAAAGCTTGCAATTACAACGAGTTGAGCAAAATAATGCATTTCAGATTTGTTTCTATACCACAAACTTCAAAAATATTAATGCGGTAGCCATAACACAAATAGGAGGCTATCTAAGGTCAACTACCTAATCAATGACGGACTACAGTAAGAAGGAGTTCCTACTAACCCTCTCAAATTGTATTCAGATTAAATTAATTGCTCAAATTAAGGGTAAAATGTGGTATTATATGCTTTTTAAGGCCTAAGCATAGATATTATCGTAACTAGCATACGAGTCTACGAGAAAGGGCTATTAATCGATCAAATCGTAATGAGTCTTTAATTTATGTTAGATGTACGCAGTTTAAGTATGGTATTTGGTAAAAAATCCTTATTCCAAGAGGTGGATTTAATTTTATTACCTTCACAGCGATATGGTGTAGTAGGAGCGAATGGGACTGGTAAATCCACCTTTTTAAAAATTCTTGCTGGTGAGGAATCGCCTACCCAAGGTTCAGTGGAAAAGGCAAAAGCTATCAATGTTGGAATCTTAAAACAAGATCATTTTCGCTATGAAGAAGATAAACTCATTGATGTGGTCATTCAAGGTAATGCCGTTTTATGGGATGCGTTGATTGAAAAGAATCACTTATATGTTAAAGAAGACTTCACCGAAGAAGATGGCTATCGTCTAAGTGAATTAGAAGAAATAGTGATGCATCATAATGGCTATGATGCAGAGAGTTCGGCCAAAAATTTGTTATTAGGCCTTGGTATTGCAGAGAAATACCATAACCAACCATTAAGCGCTTTATCCGGTGGTTACAAATTAAGAGTATTACTAGCGCAAGTTCTTTATCAACAACCCCAAATTATGTTATTGGATGAGCCAACTAACCATTTGGATATTGTTTCAATTGCTTGGCTACAAAACTATTTGAAAACCTTTCCCGGCTTGCTTATATTTATTTCCCATGATCGCAGTTTTTTGAATACCGTATCCACTAATATTCTAGATATTGATTACGATACGATCTCCAATTATCCAGGCAGTTATGATCAATTTGTTACAAGTAAAGAAGAACGACTTTTGTTGAAACAGAGTGAATTAAAGAATCAAGAAAAGAAAATTAATGCTATGCAAACTTTTGTAGATCGTTTTGGTGCTAAAGCAAGCAAAGCTACTCAAGCCGCATCTCGTCAAAAAATGATTGATCGCATTCAATTGGTAGAAATAAAAGATTCTAATATTCAGAAACCTTACTTTAATTTTCAGCAGCGTAGAGCTTCTGGTAAATCGATAATTACTGTAGAAAAACTTAATAAAACCTTCGGTGAAAAAAAGGTATTAAATGACGTCAACTTTGCACTTTATCGTAGCGATAAATGTGCGGTCATTGGGCCTAATGGTATTGGAAAATCGACTCTTTTAAAAATTTTATTAAATGAGCTTTCTATGGATGCTGGAGCATTTGAATGGAGTGAAACTGCATCCATTGGCTATTTTTCTCAGGATTATCGGACTCTATTAGATCCAGAGCAGACGATATTACAATGGATGGAGGATAATGTAGTCGCCTCATCCCAGGAAATACGTAATATTTTAGGGCAAGTTTTATTTCGTGGTAGTGACGTTGATAAAAAAATTGCAATGCTTAGTGGGGGCGAATCAGCGCGTCTGGTCATGGCGAAAATTATATTAGAGAAGCCAAATGTCCTTATCCTCGATGAACCAACCAATCACCTTGATCTTGAATCTATAGATGCCTTAATAGAGGCCTTGCGTGCTTATTCGGGCACGGTTTTATTCGTTAGTCATAATCGATATTTTATCGATAATATTTCCACCAGGGTTCTTGTGTTAACTGAGCGGTATGGGGCACAAAATTACTTAGGAAACTACCAGGAGTACCTTGACCAATTTGGTCAAGATTATTTAGGAACTAATGAACTCAATCGAGGCTGATCCGGATGCTTGCGTGAATGGTTGAATTAGTCAACGGTTGATCGCAAGCTCAATAGTAATTCAAGTTGAATGTCCTCAATTTTCTTCATTTTCTCCAATTGATGTAACTGGAGTTGATCAATTTTTTCATGTAGCTTACGAATTTCTAATTCTGCTTTTAAATTAATTTCATAATCTTGTTGGGATCGAATGCGATCTTTTGCTTCTTTACGATTTTGACTCATCATGATGATGGGGGCTTGGACCGAAGAAAGACAAGATAAGATTAAATTGAGAAAGATGAAAGGATAGGGATCTGCAGGGTTCCACCAAAAGATCAGAGAATTTGCAATAAGCCAAACAGCCATAAAAATCGCAAAAGAAATTAGAAATTTCCAGCTACCGCCAAATATTGCGATCTTGTCTGCAAGAATATTTCCTATTGTAGCTTCTTCACTTTGCTTGCTTTGGGTATCTTTCACTAATGGAGAATTGCTCATAGAGGGCATTCCTTTTACATGGGCTATTTAAATAATGCTTTATTATACTACATAATGTACTAATATTAAAATTTAAGCCCACCCACTAGTCCTCGCGTAAAAAACAGCTCAAGATCAATGGGATCAGAGATCAAAGGGGTGAAATGGAATAGCTTGAATTTCCACCCAAATTGATTCTTGTCATGTTTGAATGAAATTTAGATAATATACCGAATAGGGATAGTATTTTAATAGGACGAATATTAAATGAAAAAATCATCAGAAAAGAAAGTAGGGTTTTTTAATCAATTTGCAACGCAAGTATGTAATATTGCTGGAAGTAGTGGCTCTTTTCTAGCCGCTGTCTTAGTGGTTATTACTTGGGCTATAATAGGGCCCTTGGTCAATTATTCAAACACATGGCAACTAATTATTAATACAGGGACCACAATAATTACCTTTCTTATGGTTTTTTTAATCCAACATACTCAAAATCGTGACATGATAATATTAAATTTAAAACTAGATGAATTAATCAAATCACATGAAGAGGCGAATAATTTGGCAATAGATTTAGCTAAACTATCAGATAAAGAATTAGAAACTTTAGAGAAAAAATATTCTTCATTAATTAATAAAACAGGTAAGAAGTAATTTATAAATTACTCTAAAGCTAATTTTACTATAATCGTATAGTGACTTGATAGGTTTAAAAGTAGTTAAGAGCAATGGTAACCTGTTTAATTCTTAACGAGAAAGAACTTCATTTTTAAGTCATTAAAATGAAGATAAATAATGGGATTAATACTATTAATAGTCCTTATAACCAAAACTTATTTTACAAAAAATAAGTTTCATTGTAATTTGATATTTCAAAATTGAAATTTATTAAGAGTTAAGGTATCTATATGAAATCCAAACTAGGCGCTCTTTCATTGCTCATACTGTTATCACAAACGAGTCTCGCAACCCCAATAAGGGTTGAACCAGTTGCCTGCCCATCGCTCAACGCAATTAAGTCTGGAGGAGTTATTTCGATAGAGTCAGATCGATTTTTTCGTTGGCGAGGAACTAACTTTAGTAAGTATGATACGGATGTCGAATGGCACTTTTCCATTTACGAGCAATTTGCTAAAACAGAAGCGGAAGCCTTATCTAAAGTTAAGGCTAACCTTAAATTGTTGTCTCATGTTGATGGGGTATTTCCTCTGCCAGGAGAAAAAAATGCATGGGTTTGCAACTATTTTAATGAAAATCCACAGGTAGTCGCTATAGCGTGGACTCAATCTTATGATTTCTAGGTCTGGGGTAATGTAGACAATTTATCGATCAAACTACTCAAATCACAAGGCTTGGCAATATAATACCCTTGTACGTAATGACAGCCTTGTTGCACACAGAAATCAAAGTGCTCTTTTGTCTCTACACCTTCGACTGTAATTTGCGCGTTTAAAGAGTGACTGATTTCTATAATTGAAAGAACTAAACTCATTTCTCTTGAATTAGAGAAAATTGAATTCACAAACTGCTTATCAATTTTGATAGTGTCAAAATGCAAATTTTTTAGATAGCTAAAGCTCGAATATCCTGTGCCGAAATCATCAATTGCCACAGAAATTCCTAGGCTCCTAATTTTTTTGATGAAGTTGTCTGCTTTGGCCATATCAAATAACAGACTTTCTGTTAATTCAAATTCAAGCCATTCGGGAGGGCATTTGTATTTTTTTATTGCGTCTATTAGCAAGTTAATGTCATCAGAAGATTGAATCTGCTCTGCAGAAATATTAATTGAGAATTTAATGGGTTTATTGCTAATCTTTGCAAGCTCAAGACGAACCTTACACGCTTGCTCAAGCACCCATAAACCAATTTCTGGCATCAAGCCAATTTCACTCGCTAAAGGAATAAAGACTTCAGGACCAACATGATCTCGCCAACGCAACAAGACTTCTACTTTAACCCAATCCTTATCAACAATACTGTAGATGGGCTGAAAAACTAGGTAAAACGCGTTATTAATAATTGCGGATTTAAGATTCTGGCCCATATGATGCTTATTGGCTAATTCGATAGAAAATTTGGGGAAGTAACTTTGATAAAGTACCGTCCCTTTCTTTTCCTTGGCTTTATACATTGCCATATCTGCAAAGGCGATTAATTTATCTGTTTTCTCGCTATCGCAGGGGAAAAAACTAACGCCAATACTGGATTTCAAAATAAAAGCTCGGTCATTTATTTGTATCTTTTCTTGTAATATATCTACTATCTTTTTAATAATAGGTTCAACATCTGATTTATAAGTGAGGTTGGGGAAAATAATAATAAATTCATCGCCTCCAATACGACCCACAAAATCCTGCGGGCCAATGGAATTTTTTAAACGATTGGCAAATATTTTAAGGAGTTCATTACCTGCCTGATGGCCCAAGCTATCATTTATCATCTTAAAGTTATTAATGTCCATAAAAACTACAGCAAATATTTGGTCAGTATTTTTATGACTGCTGATGTACTCCTCCAACTTGAGGTATAATACCCGGCGGG
>SCSO01000012.1 GCA_004297865.1 Legionella sp. | reverse complement strand
ATTCAATTTGCTGAGAAGAGTTTAAATCATCCTACGGTAATTGATTGTTTAGGTAATGAATTAACTGCCAAAATAAAGCAGCATTTTAATGCGTTGGCAAAATTCTTCCCTAATGAAAATGAAAGTCATTTGGTCCATGCTGATTTTGATCCAGCTAATATTTTAGTGGATAAAATTGCTGATGAATGGACCATCACCGGGGTCTTAGACTGGGAATTTGCCTTCTCAGGCTCTCCACTCTGGGACATTGCCAACATGCTGCGCTACGCGCACCAAATGCCATCTGCATTTGCAGCATCTTTTATTCAAGGATTATCCACTCAATTCGTGCTTCCACAGGATTGGGAAATGACCATTTACTTATTAAACCTGATGTCATTACTAGACTGCCTCACCAGAAGTACCAAAACCACTAAACCCAAGCAATGTGCTGATATCATCACGCTGATTAATTATTTTGAAGAAAAAATCAATGGGGGCAGACTCTGAAGTATCCCACGAATTTTTTGTACCCTAGATCTCCCTTCTCCCTTCAAGGGAGAAGTTGCCCAGAGGGCGGATGAGGATAAATTCTATTGCCGAGATTGTACTGATACCCTTTTTTTCGTGCCCGTCTTCGACTATTAAACAATATAAAAAACCAGGCACGTTCAGGAAACCCCACCTTACCTTTTTATAGTTCGAGGACACCCTCAGGCTCAGACTCGACTAATTTTTTTCTATTAATCGATAAAATATGTGCAAATAAGTGACCATTGTGTCTTTTTTGTATATAATTCGCTTTATCGCTAACGTTTCTAGTCGTAAAAAGATGTCCTTAGAACAGAAGTTATTAGATTTAATTGAAGCTAACCAATTTGAGCAGGCCCACGCCTTTTTAGAAAAAAATCCAACACTTAACCTTAATTATCAAGCACCAGTAAGTGGGCGAACCGCTTTACATATTGCTACTATAAAGAACAATAATGGATTGGTTGTTGAATTAAGCAGGCGTGGCGCTTCATCTTCTATTAAAGATAAAGTCCGATTTATACCGCTTGATTATGCAATGGTACAGGTTGATACAACAAATTTCCCAGATAGAGATGCTTGTGACAAACAAATTCAAGACGATATTCAAACTTTCAATCAGCAATCTAAGGCATTAGGATTCGAGTGTAATATTCTTTATATCGCTTTCTTTGAACGAATTGACCAAATTATTCGTGAAAATATCAAGGGTAAAGACTCGGGGCGTTTACTTTTGTTAGTATCTATTCCGCCTATACTTAAAAGAAATACCAGTGATGTGCATACATTACCACTTCTATATGAGTTTTCAAAATCGAAAAAAAAAGACGTTTTCATCATTCTTGATTCCGCTTATTCAAATTACTTTCCGGTTCCGATTATTCATAAAGAACATACAACAAAACTATATTATTCGCCATTTCATCTGCAAGCATCAGAGTCTGGGTGTTTAGAATACAGCTTGGCTAACTTATTACATGCTTACTTAGATCCTACACTGACAGAGTTTGTTGCCTCTAATAGTTCTACTGGTATAAATGATAACTTAGTGGGAAATAATATTACATTGCCACCCAGCAAAATTGCAATCAGAAATCCTATGTTTGCTCAAAGATATCCCCATATGAATTTCTTACAGCAAGAAGATCAAATATTTAGACTCACTTCGCTACCTATGTGGATGATGCTTTATATTGAGGATTATCGTGTAGTAAGATATTTCAAAACGGTTTCACCCAATTTACATCAAAAAATTGTAGAATTATTTCCTGAGCGGGTTCAACGAAGACTTAATTCAACAGATGTAAATTATTACCGCTATTCTGAAGTAAAAAAAGTTTCAGATAAAAATTCATCTTTCTCGGCCGGGCAAGTAATTGCACTGCATCGTAAGGTGGTAAAAATTGAGTCTGGTAGTAAAACAGTATTTAAAGGGAACTCAATTTTCACACCACCTTCACCTCACGACCAATTTCTTTTGGAGGTTCGGGATTGGATAAAACAGAGCGGTCTCAAAGTCAATGATACTTTTATGGATACTCTTGAAACGAAGAAAAATTATTCTCTTGCTTTGCGGAATGCCTGTGCCTGGGGTAAGCCTGGGTTAATAAAGTTATTTATAAAATTCAGTGACTCTTTAGTTATGGATTTCACCGCTGTTTCATCGAATGGGAACACGGCATTGAAGTGGTTTGAAGATTCAACTGCAAGCAGCAATGATAAAAAGGAGATTGGTGCATTATTGAAAGAAAAAATGAAGAGCAAGCCTCCTGAAATCAATGCGGTCAGGCTCGATTGATTTTATTTGGTTGTATTTAAGTTACTTTGATTTATTTTTGTGTTAATGATATCTTATTGAACATCTTTGATGTCAATATTACATGACTTTATGAATGTTCAAAAATATGTTGGGATAGTTGAAGAATTTACTCAATTAATTAATAAAGAATCAACTCGTCTTTTTGGACAAGTGCTGTTAGACGAGTCTATTAATCCAATCAGTTATTCTGCAAGCAAAACAAGTCCATGTGCGAAATTAGTATATGAACTGAAATTTTTGTATGATTGTTATATTTATTTTCTTCCTCGAATTTATAATAAAGCCG
>SCSO01000149.1 GCA_004297865.1 Legionella sp. | reverse complement strand
TATCAATGCATCGGGCTTATTACTTAAAACTATGGAAATGGTGGCAGAGAGGGATTGGTTTTTGATAGCCTCTAAAAGCGCTAATAAATGAGTACCCCGAGTAGATCCCAATATACCTAAGCGCATCATTCTGAACGCAACTTACGCATCATATCAACACGAGATTGAATTAAAAGCGAAGTCCCAATGTCTTCTCTATGAAATAAAGGACCATGAATGTTTTGAATCTCTTGTTCTGCTTGTGCTTCGGCAGCTTCAATACTCGCAGCAATCCCTACCACAGCCGCAGTACGTGAGCCAGTGGCGTATAGTTTATCCTTTTCTGCATGTACTGCTGCTAAATAAAGTTGCTCGGGATTTTTTATCGCGTCAATATGAATTTCACTATTTTTCAGTGGGTTATTAGGATAACCCAAAGGAACCGCATATTTGCAAACGGTGGCTTGGGGGGCAAAACGCACTGATTCTGGCTGTAATTCCTCTTGAATTAAGCACAAGCAGAGATCCACCAAATCACTTTCTAAAAGACTCAATACATTTAATGCTTCTGGATCTCCAAATCGAGCATTAAATTCAATGACATAAACGCCTTTAGCAGTCACCATAAAACCACCATACAAAATACCTAGATAACGCTCTTGTGTTTCAGTCTTCAAGGCTTGCAAGACTTGTTGATGAATTGCGAAGGCTTCTGCTACGTCGGTTGGCTTTAAAAAAGGTAAGGAATGATCTGCATTGGAATAACTTCCCATGCCTCCGGTATTAGGTCCAGTATCACCGACAAAAGCGCGTTTATGATCTTGCACTATGGGCATAGGAGCTAAATTTTTCCCATCAGTAAAACACATAAAGGAAAATTCTTGCCCCAATAATTTTTCCTCGATGACAAAAGAGTGTTGGCTTTGCAAAATCTCTTCGCAAAATGCTAATGCTTCCGAAAAGGAATGCAAATGCTCACCTGCTACTTTAACGCCTTTGCCTGCCATCAACCCATTGGCTTTTATGACATATTGTCCTTCACCTAAATGCTCAAGAAATTCTGCAACACCTTGTAGGTCATTAAAGACTTTATAGACTGGCAAACCGGCTATGTTGTATTTTTGCATCAGTTCCCGAGTGAAGGCTTTGCTAGTTTCTATTTGAGCTAATTGTTTTTTAGGACCAATGACCGGAATATTTAGTGCCCACAAGGCATCTGCTAAACCCTTTTCTAATGGTGCTTCAGGGCCGATGAAAGCCCAATCAACCTGCCAATCTTGCGCACATACACTCACCTTTTCATTATCGGTAACCTCCCCTACCCAATAATCCTGACATAGGGTTTTGATTCCCGGATTTAATGAGGTACCGCAGCAATATAAAAGCGGCTGATGAATTGATTTAGCGAGGGTTTTAGCAATGCTATGTTCACGTGCACCGGATCCAACAATTAATATTTTCATTACACCATCTCACTCAATTCGATCTGACTTTCACTGACTCTTTTCTTTTCCAAGATTTTGATTTTTTCTTCATTCAATTGACCACAAATATATTGCCCATCCATACAAGCCATACAAGGTCGATCAATATGATGCGTCCCTCGACGAGTTACCGCTTCGACCAGATCTTCTTGATTTTGATAAAGCAATTTATCCACACCAAGAAAATCTGCAATCGCTTGTTCATTCATATGTGCTGCAATAAGTTTTTTTCGGGAAGGAATATCAATGCCATAGAAACAAGGATGTTTTATAGGCGGGCAGGTAGAAACCAAATAAATTTCCTTTGCTCCATATTCGCGTACCATTTTGATAATTTCGCGAGAAGTGGTCCCGCGCACAATGCTGTCATCAACAATCAATACTTTTTTTTCATTAATTTCGGTTTTTTGTGGTGTCAATTTATAACGTACTTGTCGTGAACGTGTTTCTTGATTGGGCATAATAAAGGTGCGGCCAATAAAGGGATTTTTATAGAGCCCTTCGGAATAGCGTATCCCTAATTCATTAGCAAAGGCCAAAGCAGCGGTATTCGCAGTGAATGGTGCAGGAATGATGACATCGGGAATTAAGTCAGGGTGTTTCTCTTTCCAGCTTAACGCTAAATTTTGCCCCATGCGTAAACGCGAACGATAAACACTTACGTCATCTAACGTAGCATCAGGCCGGGCAAAATAAACGTATTCAAAAATACAGGGGCTGAACTTTTTCGCTTTGATAATTTTACGAAATAATTGCCCCTCTTGATTTACATAAGCTAATTCACCAGCTTGTAAATCGCCTTTGGGCTCAAAACCTAGGGCATAAAAAGGAGTGGTTTCGGAGGCGAAAATATAATCTTTACTCCCATCTTCACGAACGCGTTCGCCCCAAACTAAAGGACGAATTCCATGGGGATCTCTAAAGGCCACTAGACCTTTACCAATAATGATGGAGACTACAGAATAAGAGCCTTCCACCTTATCGTATATCGCCTCTACAGAATGACAAAGGAGTTTAAAAAATTCATCCTCGCTTTCTACATAAGAACCTTTTACCAAATTATCAGCGAGCATCAATAATAATACTTCGGAATCCATACTGGTATTAAGATGACAGTGCTGTTTATCACAAAGCTCCTGTGCGAGTTCAGAGTAATTAACCAAATTGCCATTATGCGCTAAAGCAATACCGCGCGGACTTCCTATCCATAGGGGTTGAACATCTGTAGCGCTATATCCGCCAGCGGTGGGATAACGGGTATGAGCAATCCCCATATTGCCTTTTAATTGCAATACATCATCCACAGAGATGGCTTCGCGTACCAGTCCTAAACCATGTTTAGGATGAAAACGATTATCTGCAGTTAAAATCCCACAGGCATCCTGCCCTCTATGCTGCAAATGAATCAAACTATCATATAACTCCGCTGCTGCTGAGTCATGACTGTAGATACCTACAATTCCACACATGCTGTTCTCCTAACAAGAAATCCTTTTCTTGTAACGCAATTAACGTAACCAACATTCAATATTATGTCTGATTCGCTCTTCTACCGGTACACCATAGGTTTGGAAAGTAAACTTTTCTTTGGTAATCATTTCAAATAATTGGATATATCGCGATGCCAAAGTAACAATGAGCTCTTTCGGAGCAGCAGGCAGTACTTTATCTTCATAAGGATTACAATGATCAACAAACCATAAGCGTAAAAATTCTTTATCAATATTTTCCGGCTCTTTGCCTGCAGCAAAACGTTCGGCATAAGAGTCAGCCAACCAATAACGGCTAGAATCAGGCGTATGGATTTCATCAATTAAGACAATACGTCCATCCTGATCACGGCCAAATTCATATTTGGTATCTACTAAGATCAAACCATGTTCTGCAGCAACCTTGGCCCCATGTTTAAATAGACGCAAGGCATAGGTACTGGCTTCATCCCAATCCGCTTGTGTCATCCAACCTTCGGCAACAATTTCTTGCGGGCTGATAGGTCTATCATGTTCCACTTCTTTAGTGGTGGGGGTTAAAACTGGCTCATCCAATTGTTGATTTTTTTGTAAGCCATCAGGAAATGAAAGGCCACAATAAGTTCTATTGCCTTTTTGGTATTGTGTCCATAATGAAGTATTGGTGGTTCCAGTAATATACCCACGAACGACAAATTCAATAGGAAATACTTTGCATTTTTTGGCAATGACCACATTAGGATCAGGCACCGCAATCACATGATTAGGTACGATATTCGCTGTATTTTTAAACCACCAGGCACTGGTTAGATTTAAAACCTGTCCTTTGTAAGGTACGGTAGCTAACAAACGATCGAAGGCACTTTGTCTATCGGTAGTAATGAGGATAAGTTGATCACCTACATCATAAGTATCTCTAACCTTTCCTTTGTATTTGGTGCCGAAATCATAAAAGGTTTCTGTTAAACAATGGGGCAAGGCTTGTTCTATTAAATTAGTATTCATAGGCATAACACTCGTGGGCATAATGATTAAAAAGAATATTACTTTGTAACAATGGTTCAATGCATTCGTCTATGGCGCTCTCTTCACTATGTATAAGCCATAAAATGCCATGATGAATTGTAGTGATTTTGCTATTGAGATTTTGTTTTTTTAACAGTTGTAATTTGTGCATACCTAAAAAATCTTCTCTAGCTCGGACTAAAAAAGCTTTTTCTTTATCGACGTGTAAATCAAACGGTGGCACCAGATATTCTTTGCGTTCATTAAATAAAAGGCCACTTTGTTTGATTTGCTCGATGCACTCTTTAGAAGCACCATCGAGCTGCCAATGCAC
>SCSO01000148.1 GCA_004297865.1 Legionella sp. | reverse complement strand
CTTGCTGCCTCTCAGCAAATCCCCAATTTTAAGTTATTGAGCCATGAGTTTATTGCCGAATTAGCTTTAAGTGGTGAGCTTAGGGGTATTTCCCCAATTATTCCTTCCGTTTTAGCTGCTCATAATGAACAGAAAACGCTTATCATTGCACAGGCTAATGCCGAAGAAGCCTCTTTGGTAGGTCATCCTTGGGTTTTTACTGCCAATAATTTAAGAGAAATTTGCAGTTACCTTTGCCAAGACTCCCCTTTGCAAAGCCTACCGCCTAGACCAGAAAATCCGGTTTTGGAACAAGAAATGGATTGGTCGGATATTAAGGGGCAAATGCATGCTAAATCCGCTATGGAAATCGCAGCCTGCGGCGGGCATAGTATTTTATTAAGTGGTGCTCCTGGAAGTGGTAAAACCATGTTGGCCCGCCGATTTAATACTTTATTACCTGAATTAACCGAAAGCCAGGCGCTAGAATGCGCCGCTATCAATTCTATTCGCGGGAAACTTACGCATTTCGCTCGATGGCGTGAACCTGCCTTTAGGGCACCTCATCATACAGCATCACCGGTATCTTTAGTGGGTGGTGGTAATCCACCCAAACCTGGGGAAATTTCTTTAGCTCATCATGGTGTTTTGTTTTTAGATGAATTACCCGAATTTAATCGCCATGTTTTAGAAACCCTACGAGAACCCTTAGAATCCGGGCAGATTTGTATTTCCCGAGCTGCATCTCAAATTGAATTTCCTGCAAACTTCCAGCTGTTAGCGGCTATGAATCCCTGCCCCTGCGGCCAATGGGGAAATAATCAAGCCAATTGCATCTGCGCGCCCGATAAAATTGCCAAATACCTGGCAAAGCTTTCCGCCCCTTTATTAGACCGTATTGATATGCATTTAACGATTCAGGCCTTGTCCCAAGAGGAGCTCATTAAGCCTAATTCCCAACCTGAAAAGCTAAGTCCTGTAATTAAGGAAAGAGTAAAACAGGTACGGGCTATCCAAATGGAACGCCAAAATTGCATAAACGCTCATTTAAGCCCTAAAACCTGCGAAAAAGTCTGTGACTTGGGGGAAGAGCAGCAAGGCTTTTTAAATCAAGCCATGACGAAATTAAAGCTTTCTGCGAGGGGTTTTCATCGACTTTTGAAGGTAGCCAGGACCATTGCGGATATGCAGGAGAGCAAAAAAGTGGAATTAACGCATTTACAGCAAGCGTTGTCGTATAAACATCAGTTGCATATGCCGGTATAACCAACGTAGCCTGTATTACGACTTCGTCTAATACAGGCTACATTAATGTGTCAAAAATGGCCATGCGCGCATACACGCCATTCTTAACTTGTTGTAAAATAAAGGATTGTTTTCCATCAGCTACATCGCTATCAATTTCCACACCACGATTCATAGGCCCAGGATGCATAACCATTGCATCAGGTTTCGCCAATGCTAGGCTGTCTTTGGTTAATGCGAAATCACGTCTATAAGTAGCCAAATCAAGCTGCTCACCCTCTAATAAACGCTCTTTTTGCACCCGCAAACACATTACCACGTCTGCTTCAGCAAGCCCTTCCTGGAGACTGTGAGTCACCCTACCGAATTGCGGTTTTTCGGGTTGCCATACCTCTGGAGAAATAAGCACCAATTCTCTCACCCCAAGAGCTGCACAGATGCATTGAAAGGAGTTGGCCACGCGTGAATGTTTAATGTTCCCTACCACAGCAATTTTAAGCTGATCTAATCGCGGTTTTTGTTCCAAAATAGTCAACATATCTAGAAGCGCTTGGCTTGGATGAGCATGCGTTCCATCCCCTGCATTAATGAGATGAATGTGATCTTCGAAACTATCAGCAAGTTTTTGTTGCAGCCCGTTTTCTTTATGGCGCATTACAAAATGCTGGATCCCCATCGCTGCTAAAGTCTGAATAGTATCTTGAATAGTTTCGCCTTTAGCTTCTGAGGAAGTGTGTAAATCCAAATTCACCACCGGCATAGATAAATGATTGGCGGCAAGTTCAAAGCTAACACGTGTTCGCGTGCTATTTTCATAAAATAAATTAGCTACAGTATGATTTGCATAAGAAGGGTAATTTTTTTGTTGCTTAAAGGATAAAGCGCGATCAAGGAGGTTTTCAATAGTAGTACGTGATAGTTGGCTTATTTCTAGAAAATGTTTCATTGAAATCTCACTCGGGACAATTTAACCACTGCTCAAGTATAACACAAGCAGCAATGCTATCTACCTCCGATTGTTTGATTTTACGATAGCCCCCTTGTTCAAAGAGTTGCCCACGAGCCTCTTTAGTGGAGAGTCTTTCATCGACGAGATGAACTTTTAATCCAGAGTGTTTGCCTAATAATTTGGCAAAACGTCGTGCAGGAGAAGTAGTATATAACTCCTCCCCATCTATAGTTGTAGGAATACCTACCACCAACGCTTCTGGCTTCCATTGGTTAATTAGCTTTTGAATTGCATTCCAATCAGGAGTACCCATTTTAGCGTCTAGGGTGATTAGTGGTGAGGCACTGCAGGTAAGGCGTTGGCCAACAGCGACGCCAATGCGTTTGTATCCAAAATCAAAACTTAAGTATACGTCTTTAGGCATGACCGAAATTTGAGCTGAGTTGATTCATTTTGACCCCTAAAGTTAATCCAGCATATTCCCAGCGATCTGCAAAAGGAACTTCGTAAAGTATGGCCGGATCGTATGGGCAGACTAACCAAAAATTATCCATGACCTCTTTCTCTAGCTGATCTTCTACCCAGCCCGCATAACCCAAGGTCACTAAGACGTCTTTCGGGCCGGCATCTTGAGCAATGGCGCGAATGATATCATTAGAAGTAGTTACCGTCACCCCATCTTGTAAATGCAAACTAGAACGCCATTCACCCATTTGTTTATGAATCACAAAACCACGTTCCGGTTGTATAGGCCCCCCAAATAACAAAGGCAGACTATTTTGCTCTACTTTAATTGGTTCAATTTTAAGCTGTTCAAACACGATAGACAAAGGAAATTGCATAGGTCTATTAATAATTAATCCCACAGAACCCTGAACATGATGTTCGCAAACATAAATAACGGTACGCTCAAAATTAGGGTCGTTTAAAGAGGGCATGGCAACTAATAGATGATTTGCCAATGAACTTATAATTGCCATAGATATCCCCTAAATATCTTCTCTTACCCTAATTATACACTAAAATGGCTTTAATTTTGAAAAACTTGGTCATTTAATGCTCTCTTAATAAATAAATTGTAAAATACCTGAGCTTAACAACACATGGTATACCCAGGAGATATAGATGACGCAGATTCTTGAATTGGCTAAAAAGATTAGAAATCGCAATCCTATTGGTTTTTTTGAATCCAATGAAGTAACGCCCGTGCAGTTTGAGTTCAAACGTGATATTGGCACGCACGAATTCAATAAATGGCAAAAATTGGAAGAAAACGAATTAATTATCAATCTCTTGAATTTAATGCACCCACAAAATAATCTTTTAACTTCTACTCAAGTCACTGAAATTATTGTTAATAACAATAAAATTGAACATAAATTATCCGATTTCGATGGCCTCCTGCTGAAACATAAGACGAAATTAGCCACTCTGGAAACTCAGAAAAAAAAGACACTTCAGACTATAGACTCATTGCAGGTTGTTATCGCTAATATTAAAGCAACATTGAACCATTCCGAAAAAAAGCTCGCTGTAGAAGAGGCGAACCTCAATCTGCAGCAGAAAGAATTAGACATGATTAACCAGCAAATAGCGATTGAGGAAGAAAAAATCGCTTCTTTAACTCTTGAACGTAAAGAATATGCAGAATTAAACGCTGATGAAATTAATCGCTATCAACTACTGATTAACAATCTGCTAGAAGCGCAAAAATTAATGACTAATTTATATAATCAAGCCATCGCACAAGACATCCAATATGCCGACCATGTATGGAAATTCCAACTATGTTTAGGCATAACGATCAGTTTAGCTGTTATAAGTCTCCTTTGTTATTTTGCACCAGTCATTATAGCAATTGTTATCGGAGCGCTAGTTACTTTAGCCCCACTTGGACTTATCGCGTTGATTGGTTTTGGAATAATGGCAAATTCTACCCGAGATATTAACCCTGAAGCTGGCAAAGGCTTAGCTTCAGTCGCACTAGCCTTGGTGTGTGCGGGGTTTTTGGGTGGTATAGAAGTCTACAACTTATCCTTCCTAGCTATGTTTTACATTGCTTTATCTTCTGCAGCTGCTGCCGTAGTTAGTATGGTGGTCGCTAGTTATTATGGCATTAGCTCAACAATGCTGCTGTCAACTGCTGATGAGCATTTTGAAAAGATAATTAGGGATGGTCTTGCTGAAATAAACCAGAGTGATGAAATCCAACCTGAATCTGAGTTAGGCCTACTTCTAGAGCAAATGCAATTGTAGGTTGGATGATGACCCAACTTTACCATTTCCTCTTCGCTAAAGACCTTATGTTGGTTCTCAACCAACATAAGGATCTTCGTAAACTTGCCCTTTTGCATGCCCGTCTTTGATTAAAGAAGTTGCAACACAATCTACCATTCAGTTACATCATTACTATTAGTATTAGCCCCTACAGGATTCGCACTGACCACTGATACTTTGATATACAAGGTAGAATTTTGCGAAAACGGACGACCCGTTGTATAAGAGGTAGCCGTTGGATCAGAATTTGGTGCCCCTTCCGCACTACCTAAAGAAACCCACTTATTTAAAGGGGCCATTACGGTTGTATCAATATTCTGATTATCAAAGACTTGGCTGCTGGAAGGATCCTGTTGATCGCGCGCTCTACGTATGGTTAATTTCACTTGCGAACCTTGCAATACGGGCTTCACCAAAAGGCCATTTTTAATATTGTGTTGTTGATAAGAAATTCCCGTAAAGAATCCCACCCCTACAGAGCTCACTATGGGCACTTGTTGGTCCGTGGATACAAATGCAGATTCGCCACTCATTACTTTAACTGATTGGGTGCGTTGCACCTCATATTGAGGCTGAGTACTATAACTCACGGTATTATTATTCTGTGCGCTTAACCAATTTGGATCCCCTTGATAAATAGACACATTGAAAGTGATGGGGGCTACATCCAATTGATTGAGTACGGTACGGATTTGCGTTAAGGTTTGTGGACTCACATTCACCACTAAGGTCTGGCCGTTACCACTCACCTTTTCTCCTGGCTGCAACAAAGGTTGCACCAATTGAATGACCTTATCAGCAGAGACATAATTTAAATTAATTACCTTAGAAATATTGCCTTCTTGTGCAAAAACATTGCTGCTGAGCAATATGAAACCCAATAGCCAGGCCTTAGTCATCTTGGAACTCCTTTTCATTAGACGCCCAAATTTAACAAATCCTGTGTCTAATTGTAGCATCAATAATCATTTCGGTGGTTTTGTTCCATGAAAAGTTTGGTATAATCGAAAAATCTTGCTTAAAAGAGAGTAGAAATGAGTAGCATATTCGATATGTTCGGACCTTCGCCCATTAAACCGATAGAGCAGCATATGCGAAAATCGTATCAATGTGCACAACAATTGTCCCCATTTTTTGAAGCAGTGCTACAAAAGGATTGGAAGACTGCCAAAGAGATCCAAGAAAAAATCATCTCTCTTGAAAAGAAAGCTGATAACATCAAACGAGATTTACGTTTGCATTTACCCACCGGTTTGTTTTTGCCTATCGCACGAACCGATGTTCTTGAGCTACTGAGTGCTCAAGATAAAATTCCTAATAAAGCCGAAGACATTGCAGGTTTAATCGTCAGTCGTCAGATGACTATTCCTAAATCAATAGAGTCTCAATTTATGGCTTTATTAGATCGTTGTTTGGACGCGTCCAAGCAAGCCTGCAAAGCCATCAATGAATTAGATGAACTTTTAGAAACAGGCTTTCGTGGTAGTGAAGTTAAAATTGTTGAAAAAATGATCATGACTCTTGATGAAATTGAGCATGACAGTGATGATAAACTTGCCGATATTCGGCATCGCATCTTCGAGCTGGAAAAGGATTTACCTGCTATAGAAGTTGTGTTCCTTTATAAATTAGTCCAATGGATTGGCGAATTAGCTGACCATGCCCAAACTGTGGGTGGTCGCCTCCAAATTCTTATCGCTAGGTAATTAATCGCATGGATTATTCAATGATTTTTCTAATAGTCGCCCTCGTTCTTTGTTTTTTAATGACTTGGGGGGTTGGAGCTAATGACTTAGCTAACGTGATGAGCACCACTATGGGCTCTAAAGCTATCAGCGCCAAACAAGCGATACTGATTGCTATCGTGTTCGAGTTTGCTGGTGCTTTCTTAGGTGGTACCGGGGTAACCGAAACCATGCGCGATGGCATTATCAATACCAGCCAACTATCTAATGAACCACTCATCCTTATTCAAGGTATGTTAGGCGTATTATTAGCCTGCACCATTTGGATGAATTTGGCGAGTTACTTAGGCGTTCCCGTTTCTATTACCAATGCCTTAGTCGGATCTATGGTGGGTTTTGGCACGGTAGTCTTAGGTACCGACGCTATTCACTGGCATCAAGTCAGTCGTATTGCCATCGGTTGGGTTACCTCTCCGATGATTTCTGGTATCACCGCTTATATTTTATTCATCAGTATTCAACAGCTCATTTTCATCAAACGTAACCCTTTAAATAAAGCAAAATTGTATATCCCCGTTTATTTGTTTTTAGTAGGCTCCGTCTTATCCTTCATCACCGTGTTTAAAGGGTTAAATCATTTTGATATTCACCTGAATTTCAAACAAGATTTAGCAGTGACTTTGAGTACGAGTATTATCATCACCATCATGGGGATGTTCATTATTAAACGAATTCCCGAAAACCCTAAAATCAAACGTAGAGAACGTTTTGTGCAAGTAGAAAAATATTTCGCTGTATTAATGGCGATGACCGCTGGCGCAATGGCTTTTGCTCATGGCTCGAATGATGTGGCTTTAGCAGTAGGTCCTTTGTCTATTGTTTACAGTTTAGTGATGAGTACTAACCAAGTCTTTGATGCCAACACTTACCCCGCGTGGATTATCTTATTAGGCTGTTTTGGTGTGGTTACTGGTTTCTTAATGTACGGACGCAAAGTAATTGAGACAGTAGGTAGTGGGATTACTGCTTTAACGCCCAGCCGTGCGTTCGCAGCCACTCTTGCTGCTGCTACGACGGTAGTGGTAGCTACCAGTACGGGAATCCCAGTATCTGCCACGCAGACGCTGGTGGGTGCTGTATTAGGGGTGGGTTTGGCTAGAGGTATTGGCGCTTTGAATCTTATCGTGATTCGCAATATTTTCATGTCTTGGGTACTGACGCTACCCGCAGCTTCACTGTTAACGATTATTTCTTATAAATTGATTCATTTGATTTTTGAGTTGAGCTGATACTGACTGTCATACCCGCCTTCGCGGGTATGACCAGGACTAAAACTCTTCCCAAATCTGCACTTTAACAATCTGATAATCCTTATCATCACGCATAATAGCTATACGCTCATGCTTAGCTATTTCTTTTAACTGAGATTCAGTCTTTGGATGAGTGGCATCATATTGATAGAGGAATTTATCAATAGGACTTACATAGGCTTTATTAATGTCGTGCTTACTCATAATTAATCCACATACTTTATTCAAAAGGGCTATTTTATCGTCTTTTCATCTAAGTTACCATTAGCACCTCTCTCGAAATTAAAGGTGTCCAAAAATGAGTTTGAAAAAGGCTGAGTTACATGTGCATTTGGAAGGGACTATTACACCCGAATTGGCTGCCAAAATAGCCAAACGTAATCAAATTAGCTTGCCGCCAGGACTAGTTGCCACTGATGGACAAAGCTATTTATCCAAGGATTTTCTCGATTTTCTCAAGGTCTATGATACCCTGGCTGCTGTCATTAAAGTGCCGCAAGATTACTACGACATAACCTTCGACTACTTACGGGCAAGCGCTCTCGAAGGCGCAATCTATATTGAAATGATGTATTCCCCCGATCACGCCGAACAATCCAGTGGGATTCCTTCGGCAGAGCATTTAATCGCCATCCAACAAGCCATTGATGACGCTAAGCATAAACATGACGTGGTTGGCCGCATTATTACTACTGCTGTTCGCCATTATGGAGTAGAGGCTGCTGAAAAAGTGGCTCGCCAGACCCACAAAGATCAATTCGCTTGCGTTACCGGTTTTGGTTTAGGTGGAGATGAAGGCAACTACCCTCCAAAACTCTTTGCCAAAACCTATGAAATTGCCGCCGATGCAGGTTTGGAATGCACCGTTCATGCGGGTGAATTCGCTCCAGCAAGTGGTATGGTCGAGGCGATGGACTATTTACCCATCAAACGTATTGGTCATGGGGTCAATGCGATTTACTCTCCAGAAACCATGGCTATGGTGAAAGAAAGAGGCATTGCTTTAGAAGTCTGCCCTACTTCTAATATTTTTCTTGGTTTGTTTAAAGACATGGCTAGTCATCCTTTCCCTAAATTCTATGAGGCAGGGATTAAAGTCAGTATCAACTCCGATGATCCCCCCTTTATGAGCACTCGTTTAGCTTTGGAATATGAACGGGTGCAAGAGGCTTATGAGTATAGCGATGCGACTATGAATGCCATTACGAAAATGGCTATAGAAGCTGCCTTTGTTGATGATAAGACGCGTAAAGAATTGTTAGGGAAAATTATTTGATCTTTTGATCTAATGTAGGTTGGGTCATTTGACCCAACATGGACTTGACACATGAAGAAACCATTGTTGGGTCAATGACCCAACCTACAAGAGTTCTAATCCAAAGTCTTACGATAACGTTTAAAACCTATAAAAAAAATGACGACAGTAAATAATATAATTGGTATTTCTTGATACCAGACTTCCGCCAACCCATTTCCCTTCAATAGTATTCCCCGGACAATAATCAAATAATGATTTAAAGGCAACACGCTCCCAACCCATTGGGCCCATTCCGGCATGCCGCGAAAGGGAAACATAAATCCCGACAGTAAAATAGAGGGTAAAAAGAAAAACATGGCGCTTTGCACGGCATGAGTTTGATTATGTGCAAGAGTGGAAAAAGTAATTCCCACCGCTAAATTAGCCGCAATGAACGGAATAGTAAGCACTAATAATAAGGTAATACTTCCTAAAGTCGGAACGGAAAAAACTAACTTCGCAATCAATAACAATAATATAATTTGAATAAAGCCCACAATGACAAAGGGAATGATCTTTCCAGTCATCACCTCTAAGGGTTTTAAAGGCGTAGATAACAAGGTTTCCATAGTCCCCAACTCGGTTTCGCGGATGATCACTAAAGCGGTGATCACTACCATAGTCATGGTTAACACCACACCCAACAACC
>SCSO01000147.1 GCA_004297865.1 Legionella sp. | reverse complement strand
CATTATTATTGAAGGGGATTTCAAACACTTCACCTTCTTTACTGGAAAAATCGTAGGATGACAAAACCGTGCCATCTTCTAAAGTTAAGGTTTTTTTAGCAAGATTGTTGTAAATGCCTAGCGTAAAATATTGATAATGTGGATTCATTAACAATAATTGTTCCCCATTGATACGAAACTGAATTTGTTCCTCCTGCGCGTTAGAAAAAGCCAGAGGAACAACACCTTGATCCTCTGTTTGCGGAACACGCGTAAAATAGGTCACCACGCTTTTGGCACTATTATAAGCAAACACTTTATTCGTTATTCCTTTAGCGTCTTTACTATTAAAGACATCACCTTCAATATGAAATCGCGATCTTAAGCGTCCAGAAGAAAAAATTTCTCCCGCATTAAATGCCATAGTTTGATGTTGCAACGTTAAAGTCGATGCTGGGCAATGTTTGGCTGCTTCTGCTGCCTGGGCTTGCACTACGAAACTAGCAGTCATTTTTTTGTTGGACTTATTGCTAGTGTTTTTTGCAAAATCTCGTGCGTAAGCTTTTTGAAAACTGCGCACTGATTCTTTAACTTGCGGGTTTTGCCACAGACTTGGATTGTAAGAAGTGTATTTTTTACTTCCTTTCGTTTCCGGCGCTTTTATTAAACGGGGATTTATTCCACCAATTAAATGCCCCTTACCTGCTTGAATCATGACTTCCCGTAAAGTAGAGTTTGCTGGATTCATTACGCTTGGTAATTGTTTATTCAACGCCGCTTTGCGCTGACTGGGAGTCATTGTACTTAATAGGTCACTAATCACGGTATCGTAGTTTGCTTCCTGAGTAGCATACCAGGCAAGAGCACGCACTAATAGAAGGCCTTGATCTCCAGAAGATAAACGCTCATCAATTTTTAATTCCTGGTATCGTTTTAATAATTCGATGGTCTTTGGGTGTGCCAAAACCGTACCTAAAATGGATTGATTTTGGTACTTTGTCATATCCACCAAACGATAAAAAAAACCTGACACTAGGGTATCAAAGTATTGGGCTTTATTTTCTGCAGTAAGTTCTATAGTAAAGGGGGGAAAATCAGGTCTTTGCATTAGTATGGTAAGCAATTGCGCTGAATCTGCGTGACGTGCAGGTCTGATACAAATATCCACTATCCTATCAGGTAATCGAGTATTGGGTGTTGCAAGATATTCTCTTAAAGTAGACGAATCGACGAGGGGTAAGGATGATTCAGAAATAAAATATTTATACTGAGCTAAGGTAGGATCTTTAAGATAAGCTCTTACTAGAGTAGAGTGATCTTCTGGCGTTAAAGCATTAATGAAACCACTAAATATACCTTTGAGCTGCTCTTGTTTAGCAAAAATTTCAAGATGCTTGAGAATAAAATCCCTTCGCGCTTCACCTTCAAGTTGCAGACAATCGCTAACTAATTTGCACCAGGCATAGTTTGGATTAGTGGGTGGTAGATGTGTCACTACGGTAGAAAGGTGCTTGATATTAAAGAAATAGGCAGACATAAGCTCGGTAAGCTCATCAGATTCCAGAGGATATTGATTTAACATATAACCAAGAAATTCTTCTTTTTTAGTGCAGGAAGCGCCGTTTTTTAATAGGAACATCAATGTTCCTATTCTTAATTCTTTAGAATCAGACAAAAGATCATAATACTCTTGAATTAGTTCTTTCCATCGCTCAGGGTCGGCCCGCAATTCTTTAAATAAGCACAGGCTAATTTCATCAAAAATTCTAGATTTATCAGCGTTACTGTCGATAAGTAGCTGTATTTTACTCTTATTTTCGTCCTTCATATCTATACTTCTAGAATAGGCCTATTTGTCTAAAATTATAGCTCAAATATTGAACATAAAATGAATAATCCTTTTTTGAGACAATAAGACCGTTCGTAATGAAAAAGTATTCAAATGTGGCAATCTACTAGCAGGCGGGAATCTATAACGATTCTTTAAAGTGTCGCTATAGATTCCCGCTTGAGAGAATTGAGCTCCTTTAGGGCTCATGTGGAGCGGGAATAATCCTGTTGTAATTCGTGGGGATCCTTCAGAGTCTAATCCCATTGATTTTAATCTTTAAATTTTTTGGCAAAATATTCGGAAGGCATCGTGCGTTAAATAGTGGTGATGTTTTGCAACCGCTTCAAATTCCAATACTTTAAATTGAGCTTGTTGCAGGATATTTTTTAATTCATCTTCTTCATAATAAGCCCAAAACTTTTTTATATCCCCTTCATAGCGGGAATCTTGAGCTAAGGTTTCCCCTGTCCCTCTTTTTAGAGCCAAGTAAAAATATCCATGGTCTTTCAATAATTGATGAATATTCTGCAGCACATTGGGGAATAATTTTTTAGAAATATGGCCTAAAGAACAAGCAGACCAAACGCCGTCGAAAGAAGCAGCAGGCAAACTCATGGCTTCCATGTCCATCACCTGAAACTCAGCTAAGGGAGCATGCTGTTTGGCAATATCAATAAGGTTGGAACTGAAATCAATCCCTAAAACACTTGCACCCAATTCGCTAAATAGTTTTGCATCTCTGCCTGAACCACACCCCAGATCAAGAATTTTTGCTTTAGCTGGAAGCAGGTTAATAAATTTCTCAATCGAGCCGGTAGGAGCCAGTTCATTCACATTACGCGCAAACTCCTGTGCAGTTGCTTGATAACTCTCTTGAGTGATTTTTTTAAAGTCGGCAGATTGCATCTTAACTCCAATATTTAATTTAATTTTCTTCTAATGATCTTGGCCGCAAGTATACGTTATCTAATAACACCCCAACAGGGTATTTAATACCAAAATCAACGGGATCAGACTCGATTGATTTCAACGAATAGTAAGAGCATTTAATGCAGAGCGATGATATCTGGAATCTTTTTCTTTAGGGTCACTTTTTTTAGCCAATTTCTTTACAGACCAAAAACGTAAAGATTCATCAGGAGACGCTGTTACAATATCACTTCTATCTTCCGGATTTTGTGCTGATACCACCACTCGTTCGATATGGCTAGCTTTTTCTAGGCAAGAGGACTCCTTAACAATGTATTCATCCTTTATAACCCAAGAAGAAACTCTATTACTTAAATAACCTTCAGTCACAAAAACACTGTCTGCATCCAGCCAGTGTACATTAGTTAATTGTGCGTCATTTTGTCCTTTCGCTATTAATTTACCTGAATCGGTATTCCAAAGATTTAATGAATGATCACCACTTCCGCCAGCTGTAATCAATTGATTCGTAATCAAGGGCGAAAATGCTAAACCCTTTGAGCAAGTCTTATGAGTTAAAGCATAGGTCATCCTCATCGAATTCCGTACATCATACAAATTGACCGTTGACGTTGAATTCAAAGATGCCGCAAGAGTAAACTTATCTAAATTATTAAAGGAAATTGAAATGATACCTTGAAACTCACCTACCCTAGTAATACGTGGACTACGTATATCATAATGCGCAATAAAACTGTTGGCTCTACTACCCAGATAAAAGCCGCGATTACCCTCACTGACGATGGTATTAAATTGGCCAGTGTTCCTAATGGTAGTTGCTAATTTATCGGTTCCGGCATCAAAAATCTGTAGACTATTATTAGCTGAACTTAGCAGCCAATGCGCATTACAACCCAAGGCTGTTACTCTATTCGCATCTGGATTCGCATTTTCATCGATTTCTCTAATTAAGGAGCCAATCCTCTTTTTTGCTGTATTGTAAGAATAGATCTTATCTCCCAGCGCGACAAATATTGTGGCGGCATTTCTACATAAAATATTGGCATAATAATCATCACCAATATCTGGAGCATCTAGCACTGAAAGAGAGGTAATTTGATAAGGCGTTCTAGTCACTCTTGTTGAATTGGAACTCGTTCTATATAAATCGCGAACAGAGGAACGTGCTAGCTGATTATAGGGAATATTCCACAAGGCCAAGGTCAGGTTATTTCTATAAGTAGAAGGTTCAGCATCGAACGAACCGTCTAATCGCGCGGAAAGAACCTCTTGATATACGGTATTGCTCTGTAATGTATGTGCTCGCGAGGCGATAAATCGGTCTGGACCAATAGATGGCCGCTCTTCAGCACTCTCCGCATCTAGTGTATGCTCTAAAGGTTCATCAGGGGCATTAAAACGGGGGAGTTCGACAAATTGATGATTTTCCTTATTTTGTGAACTCTCTTTAAATAGTCTAGACATACACTTCTTTGCAGATTAAATTTTGAGCAAATTATACCTTGTGTACATTTAAAGCACAATGCCCTTGTGGAAAATCAATCGAATTTGACCCCATTGATCTTGCAAGGGCCTATGGTACGATATTCGACCGATTTATAGGTTTATAGGGATAGTAGAAACCATGCGAATTTCAGCTTTGTTTATCAGCTTTATTTTAGTTTTACCTTTCTCGACTGCAAAAACCCATACTTTAGATCAAACTTATCCGCCGAGTTTACATTTAAACACTTCAACCATTGAGCCATCTAATATTGGTTACAATTTAAATCTCAATAATTTAACCGGATCAGCCATAGAAGAGGCCTTTAGCGGTATCCCTTCTGGTACGACTCGCCTATCCATCACAGCCTATCAGTTTGATTTTAAATACGCGGAAGAATTCTTAGCAGGTGTGGCTCTGATTCCAACTAATGTAAGCTTGCTTGATCTGACCAGCGATCATTTAGCAAAACTTGGAGAAGAAAAATTTATAAAAACACTCGCGCTATTTCCTGAAAATTTAACTTATTTGGATTTAAGAGATAATAACTTAGGCGAACTAAAAAATAATCAATTAGCCGTTGCTTTAGCAGGAATCAAAGGTAAATTGCTTGAGTTTCACTTAGGACATAATGAGTTAGCTAAACTGAAACGTGACCATTTAACTCAGGTTTTTGCGAATATTCCTGCAACAGTTACCGATTTAGATTTATGGGCAAACGATTTAGGTGTGCTTAAGACGCAAGATTTAGTACCCGCTATTGCAACACTTCGAGCGGCACATCTTGATCTAGGGGCCAATAATCTCTCCAAGCGAGGTGGGGTGCATTTAGGAAAAATATTAGAATCGCTTTCTGCCAACATCACCCATTTAAGTCTTCGAGCAAATCAATTGGGTACTCTCACCGATATGCAATTAGCAACAGCGTTTGCAACTTTACCCTCCACTATTGTTAGTTTGGATTTAATAGATAACTCTCTAAGTGATATTAATGGCGATGAGTTAGCAACTGCCCTATCCCTATTACCCTCTAGTGTGGCTACTCTTGATTTAAGTAAAAACAATCTGCATAAACTGGGGCATGAGCAACTGGCTAAAATGGTAGCGCGAATTCCAGACACCGTTCATGATCTCAATTTAAGTGCTAATCATTTTAATGAATTACTGATTTCACATTTTTCAGCCATACTCAAAGCACTACCTTCTGGTGTCAACACACTTCATTTAGGTAGCGAGAGTTTATTTTTTATAAACAATTCTGGCGCTACCATTGCTAAAGTCCTATCTACTATTCCAGCTTCCGTGAATAATCTCGATATTAGGGGCAATCGCTTCTACCTTCTTCGCAGTGGTAAGGAATTAGGAATTGCTTTACATGCTATTCCTGATACGGTTAGGACTCTAAGTTTGGAGAGTAATAACTTAAGTTACTTAAAAGATAGACAGCTAGAGCAGATTTTTATTAACCTACCATTGAGTATCACTACACTCAATTTAAGTGACAATTTGTTAGGTAATTTAAACGGTACTCAATTAGCTAAAACCTTTGCAAGCCTACCAGCAAGTGTTAACACCCTTAATTTAAGCAACAATTTCCTTGAGAATTTAAGCAAAGAAGAACTTGCAATTGCTCTCGCGGGAATACCAGCTACCGTCAGCACATTAATTCTATAATAAAAATCAATGGGGGCAGAATCGATTGATTATGAACGATTTAAATAAAACCTTGTGAAATCATATAGCAAGTAGTGCTTAAATAGGGCTCGCTCTTGGTCATTCTGATTTAATTTAGTGAATAACAGCAAATAAACAACATTATTACGAAATGTTGGCTACACTTAGTCTGTTAAATAAATCTTTATTTAGCACTCCTAAAAGGAATAACCATGACCTTTAGAAAGATAGTAAAATCCAGTGAAGTTACTGGCGTTGATGTCAAGAACTTAGCTGGAGATAACTTAGGTAATATCAATGAAGTAGTGATTGATAAAGCCCAAGGTAATGTGAGCTACCTCGTTTTAGATTTTGGTGGCGTTCTCGGGTTTGGTAATAAATTTTTCGCAATTCCTTGGCATATGTTTTCTTACAATGAAGAGAAAGATTGTTTTATTTTAAATCTGGATAAAGAGATGTTAAAAAATGCTCCAGGGTTTGATAAAGACAATTGGCCAAACTTCACCTCTCCAAATACAGCAACATCAATTGAACAATTCTATACGCAGCATAAAAAAGCCAGCTGATTAAAATAGAAAATTAATTCCTGTGGTATGAATCAATATGCCGCGGTAGAACTTTATTTTCATTTTTCATACATAACCTAATTTATAATAAGGAATTAAAAATGAACAAGGACATCTTTGAAGGTAAGTGGGAAGAAGTGAAAGGCAAAATGAAACAAACTTGGGGTAAATTAACTGACGATGATTTTAAACAAATTGAAGGAGCTCATCAGGAAATTTATGGCAAGTTACAAAAGCATTATGGTTATTCTAAAGAAGAAGCTGAAAAAATGGTTCAGGGATTCACCGATAAATCAAAAATCAACTGATAGTTATTAGCACTCAATAACGATTTCAAAAATAAAACAACAAGGATTGAAACATGAAAAACATCATATTAACTTTAATTGGCGGAAGTTTAATTCTAGTATCTGCAAGCAGTTTTGCTGTAAGTAAAACAGATATGGAAGCTAAATGGATTTGTACTACCAATGCAAGTACTAGTGAGGTTGCATCTGAAATAGCTGCTGACAAACAAATGTCAACCAACGCTCTTTCTGCAACTAAAGCATTCGCTGCAGCATCTGAAAATTGCCGCGATTGCACCAAAATTACTTGTGAAGCTCAAGATTAATTTATAAATTCTGGGGGCAACTCTTCCCTTTCGCTTTTTGCGGAAAGAGGTAAGAGTTAGCCCCTTATTTTTAGTTGAACGTATTCTTCACACGCTTTGAAAACCCATCAAAACATTTGCTCAGTAAAGGGCTATACTTTCATCGTTAGCACATCTGTTGGATGCGAATACAAGTGATTTTCACAAACAACTTCTGCGCCATTTTTCTTGTACATGCTGTTGAGCCCAGTCTTTAATGTATCGAGCACAAGAAAATCTGTATTGCTTGCACTTGCTATTCTTTTTGCTTCATCGATGAGTTGCCGACCAAAGCCCATATTGCGATATTCTTTCTCAACGTACAGACAAACTAATTCGCTCATTTTAGGTAGCTTATCTGTTCTTCCAGTTAATGTGGAGTTGAACTCATATGGAGTTACAATCATCATACCCACAGGCTGGCTACCAAGCATGGCTACATAAATGTAATCAGCTATATTTGTAAACAGTTCTTTACGAAAAGCAAGCCCCTTATTTCTAATATACCCCCACTCGTTATCTACCCAAGTAGCTGTCGTCGTAAGATGATCCATATTTTCTCTAAGTCTTACAAAGTTAAGGCGGTGGTAGGCTGAAGTGAAAAAAATCATATTATATTTCCGAAATAAAGTACCGAATGGTGTGCGGCAAAGTGTACCCTAAAGTTTATTCATTGAAAATCTCTCTTGTAGGATCAAAATCAATCGAGTCTGATCCCATTGATTTTCAATTGTTCTTTAGTCAGCGCAAATTTATTGATAATATAACGCGAGTTTAAATGGACTGATTATTTTTAGCAGAGGGAGAATGCGTGAAAGTTTTTAATACTCTCATTAAATACTTATCCTTAGGTTTATTTTTTCAATCGAGTTTTGGTCAACAAATTCAGTATAGTTTTCCTTTTAAAAAGGTAGCTATGCCTATTGATAATTTTACCCCTCGTTGGACTGTCACTAGTAATCCAGAACATTCGTATTCTCTTGGCACCTATCAATCCATTGATCTACTGAATGATCCATTTTATTTTACTACCTATCTTTTCAATGCCTCCTCGCCCGTAGGTGGTATTGCTAGCCATCAAATGATAGCCGATGGCAATTGTACAATTAAGGGTGGTAGGTTAAAAGTATTGTTTCCTACATTGACTAATGCCTATTATTTTTATGTATTAAGCGGAAAATTTTGCGCAGACAATGGACTGTTGAAAATTACGAATTTCGATGTATCCGGAGATCAAATAAAAGAAATCAATACCCTAACTGCTTCAGGATTTATAGCTGATGAGCAAAGCAATGATGGACCGACGTGGGAGCAACCGCCACCTTCGAATTATGGTAGGTCAGATGTAATATTGCCCTTCTATACAACTGGCAGTGATTTTTTTTCAGTAGCAAGGGCAAGCGTTAAATTACAAGACAATAATATGCCGCTGGAAATCAATATAACTAGAGCTGTTTATGATTTTCGCCTGCAACAATTCAATAGATCGTATGATTTTTTTGATTTGTCGGCCTTACCAAAGAACTCACTCATTCAGTGGCAGTATACAGCGCCTTACTTAGTTGTGGGTATCTTATCTGTCGATTCCAAAACCATATTTTTAAATCTCTACTCTCCAAACTCAGAGACGATACACACTAGTGTAGATCTTCCAGAATTTTATAACGGAGGTCTCTATGATTTTTCCCTACATCCCGTTAATGCCAGTGCTTTCTTACTGTATAACCGAATTCTTAATCCAGACGAGACGTCTGCTTTGCCTTATATATTTCGTCTTCATGTCATTTCAATTGATGGAAAGCTTGAATTTTTAGGCAGTAAAGCGACTTCAGGAATATCCGCTCTATTAGTATTACAACAAAATCATGGGCCCTTTTTGCGTGGTGGGGTTCTTTGCATAGAAAATACTGTGAATGTGGCAAGACCTAATCTAATCTATTTTGATAAGCACCAACAACGATCATTTTTATTGCCGGATTCCCCTTGGTGGCTACTATCTGGTGAGGGCGATACCCCTAAATTGGCAGAAGGCGCAGAAGCCTTGCATTTGAACGAGATGCAAAAGTTACCCACTTTAGGATATGAATTGGGTTGTTATAACTTACCTTGGGCACCACCTAAAACAACC
>SCSO01000146.1 GCA_004297865.1 Legionella sp. | reverse complement strand
CCGATTTAACTTCATGTCTTCAAATAGCCATTGAAAAGAATAAAATAGATGCGGTACAACAATTATTAACTTATGGAGTTAAAATTAAAAATAAGCATATCCAATGTGCGAAAGATTTAGGTTTTGATGAGGTGGGTAAATTACTAGAGCAAACGAAACAGCAGAATAATGGAAATGCGAAACCAAGCTTTTTTGAAAGGCTTTTTCCGTGCATAAAAGCCTCTACTTCTAAAGATAATGATTTATTGGGTTATTTGCCCTAAGTTTAGGTGATGGGTGATAAAGCCCAGATATTTATTTGAAATTAATGTTGGGTCACGACCCAACCTACGAGGGAAACTTCTGATGAAAAAAGGATTCATGTTTTTGATAAGCTTATTTATTGCCAATCCATTAATAGCACAAACTCTTAATACCCCTACGTATAAAATTGTCATCACCTGTCAAAGTCCTGAATATGAGGTTGGCTGTAGTAAAGCAACTTATCAAGGCACTAATAAAAAAACGGGAAGTACTATTACACTACAAGGCTCGCAGGTTATGAGTTTGTGCGCAGATGGTGTTACCCCTTGTCATTCTTTAGGCTACAAATTTATCAATGATAAAACGGTATACTTTGTTTCTGAAGATGGAATTCTCACGGTTACGGCCGGATCTAAAGAACTTCTAAATGAAACTGGTCAATGGGACAATTGAAAAAGGGACTCTAAGGTCCCTTTTTAATAATATCACTGGTTGCTTCCCATTCTGGATAAGTAATCAATTTTCGTTCTGGATAAGTAATCAGTTTTTGCTTGGATGAAGCTAGTAAAGACTCTAACAACAGAACTCCAAATACACTTAGGGAAGTGAGGATGTTTAGTTTAAACCAACTCTGAAATTCTTCATCTAAACTTGGTGCTTGGCAAGCTTTTAATAACATCGAAACCTTGGATACATGCTCCGCTTTTCTTCCATCCATTGACAATTCTAAAAAACTTGGACCTTCCGGTTCTGTATAAAAATAGCTCCAGGAATTATAATCGCCTAACTTCTTTACCCCAGCATTTGCTAACAAAAATGTTGCTTCATAAGAAACCTGGCCTGTACGTACATTTATGGCTATCTGACTAACCCCTTTTCCTAGTGATAATGTTAGATTTTCCACACCTTTTTCTTTTAAAAGTTCGAGTAAAGGTTGTGCAAGGGCATCTTCTTCTTTAATAATAGCGCTAATCAGAAATACTGATGAAATGTCTGTTATACCAGCAATGCTTAACATCGCGTTTATAGAATAATGGGATTCCGTTTTTAGATGGCCACAAACAGCAACCTTACGGCCATCTTCATTAGTCCCATAGATCACTATAATAATTCCCCGATTAGCACATTGGGAACCTACCCATTCAAAAGGCGATAATTGATCAGTAACTACTAACCGTCCTTCTGTGGCATAAAGCGCCTTTTCCCTATCAAAATTTGTATTCTTAAACATTCCCATCGTTTTGTATGTCCAATTTGGTGGTGGGAGCGAATACTAGCATAAATTCTAAAAAAAACTCCATAACAGAGGGCAATGATTTATCTATGCTGGAATGTTGGGTTATGACCGAATAAGAAGGGAAGGATTTTATAAATAAAGGGCCTTTAAAGCCCTTTTTGATTAAATGTGCGTGTAAAATGGAAGAAATGGAGAAATATCAATAACCATCCAGGCATCTCTTATAGTGCACATGATGCCTAAAGACCGCCCATAATTGTTGATAATTTAACTTTTCTGTGCGAAAATTGCATAGTTGTTTTGTAACATAGGAAGTATCTGTTTTGTTTCATAAATTAATTTTACTTGATGGAGCAACTAAAACTCCATATAAAAATGGAGTTTCGCAAAGTCTGTGTTTAGAGATCCATTATGTCAACAGAGGGATGTCTATTCAAAAGTTAAGCTTCCAATTAGGTAGACTACTGAGAGAGGATGCACCTTGCAAAGTGAACTCTATTTTGCTGTCCGAGCAATGGGTATCCAAGGTTAGTATTAAAGATTTAGAACGAGTGCTTACTACGCTTTATAGTAAAGTCCATAAATACGACTTCACACGTAATTCTGAGAATAACCTTCTTTTGGGTGTAAACTTAACCATTGGTAATCTACTGGATCCTAGTAATAATAAGCTTGATTTAAGTAGAAACTCGCTTTGGCGCATTCCTGTAGACTTTTTAATCAAATTTCTTATTGCAACTCCTACGCAGTTATCACACATTATAATGTCAGGAAATGACTTGATTCGCTTACCGAAAGCTGAATTAAGGGCACTTTTAATAGCGATACCGCCATCTGCCTCCGTAATCGATTTAAGAAAAAATGGTTTTGAGCAACTTGATAATGATTTTATTGCTGTTTTACTTTCGATTCAGGTATATTCTTTAATCCATTGCAAGCAATATGTAGATTTAGCAGCCAAAAAGATTAAACCTAAATTAGCCCTTAAAGAATCACAACTTCAACCGATAGTTAATCAATTACTACAGAAAAAAGATGATTTTTCTCATTTAGTTGCAGGATTACTACTTGCGGGTCAAATTGATCTCCTTAATGAGAGGCCTAATCTAGAAATTCGTACTCATGCCGCTATTGATATGTACGTTATAGCCGCGCAAAACCATGCTCTTCGTATTTGGTCAAATTTATTACTCTGGTGTTTAAAAACAAACACTACTATTCCCTCAGTACAGCGACGTCTAGGGGGATTTGACGTGCCTGCTCCGGCACCCGAAGTTGCAGCATTGAGTCCCCAATTTCAGAAACCCTTAACCTTCTTCATGCCTATTCTCGATAATAATAGATTGCCAATATCTGGGTCATCGGCCTCATTTTCTTGGTAAACTTAATCCATTTTACCCCAAGAATTTCCAAATGCTGCTATATTAAAAAGACTAGCTAAAAAAGGAACTTATCATGAGAAGGGATTCTCTGAAGGGCTGGGGATTCATGGCATTTGTGATAATTATTGCATTCTCTTTACCTGTTTTTGCTGCAAATGACATCCAAATAAAGGTGGAAATCAAAGAAAATTCTGCAGCAGCCGTAGGTTTTATGGTTGAAGGGCAATCTTTTGGTGGCATGGGTAAATCCTTCTCTGGCAAAGGCCCTAAGAATAAAAAATACATCTTTGGATTTAGAAAAAACTCTATCATTGGTACTGATATTCGTTGCGGTGAGTTAATTTTGAACAAAAACAGCCGGGTTATTCTCCGAGTAAAAGGGAATAAATGTGTCAGTAAAGTGATTTAACAACGAAAAGGAGCATTCGATGCAATTCTTAAAAATAATAATGTTGGTCTGCAGTATATCCTGGTTAAACAGCCTTGCTTATGCAACTACTGCCGAAGAATGGCCTATTCTTAGCAAAACGCTTACTCAAACCAAACAACAAGAGATGTCTCCTAAACAAGCTTTGCTCCGTTTGAAAGAAGGAAATCAGCGTTTTTTAGATAATAAATCCATTACCCGAGACTATTTAGCACAAGCACATCAAGCCTCTTATGGTCAATTTCCTTTCGCTGTTGTTTTAAACTGTATGGATTCTCGTAGTGTGCCTGAATTATTTTTTGATCAAGGATTAGCCGATTTATTTACCTTGCGCGTAGCCGGTAATGTGCTCAACGATGATAACTTAGGTAGCATGGAATTCGCGACTAAAGCAATGGGCGCGCGTTTAATAGTCGTATTGTCGCATACTTCTTGCGGTGCAGTAGCTGGTTCATGCAGCGGAGCTAGTTTGGGGCATTTAGACGATGTTTTAGCTAAAATTCACACCGTAGTGCCTGCTAGTATGAAAGAAACTGGGCTAAAAAATTGCGAAGATCCCAAGTTAATTGATGCTATTGCTAAAGCGCATGCTTTAAATGTGGTTAAAGAGATTCAAGAAAAAAGCCCCATACTAAAAGAGTTAATTGATAAGAAACAGGTGGGGATTGTTGCCGGATTGCATGACATCAAAACCGGGCAAGTGTATTTCTTTGAAGAACAAAGATCGGTTCCTGAATAACCTATTTCCCACGTACCGCGACTTGTTCGCGGTATCCAGAAACGTAGCTCAAAACCCAGAGAGTCTACAATTAGCAGGAATTTTTATGATTGAAGAACTAGGATGTCCAACTGGTTGGACCGCTTTTAGTAATATGGACAGATGAAGATCGCACCTGGCGATTCATGCGTTTTGGATTTCAAGCAAAAGATCCGGCGGAGGCGCAAGCGCAAGTCATTTTAGTACTGGACAAAATTTCTCAAGTTGAAGGACCATTACCGGATAAGACGTTTTAGAAGGGATTAGAGCTTTAGTTTAATACACAAATTTTGTTCATCAAGATTTTATGCTAATCTTAGACAATAAGTATTCTAATAAAGGTTAATTATGACTAAATCAATTCGCTTAGTTCTTCTTATGATTCTAAGTCTTGTAGTACTCACTGGTTGTTGGACTACTAAATCTGGGCAAAAATCCGGAATTATTGTTAAAGTGGCCAAAGAAGGTAAGTATTGGGGCACCTACGAAGGGGAACTCATTCGCGGAGGTTTAGATAATGCCAGCGGAGCAACTGGCAAAGAATTTCATTTCACTCTCGGACAGTTTCATTCAGATTTAGTGAAAAAAGCAGAACTCGCTTTGCAAAACAATAATCACGTATAAATCACCTACCATTGCGAAGAATATGTTTTTCCATGGCGTGGTGAAACCAACTGCTTTGCTGATGACATTAAAATTTTGCAATCGAATGCTGTGGAAAGTAATCCAAAGAAATAATTATTCTGGATTACGTCCTTCATTTTCCATTTGCGTTTTAATTTGGCTGATATCCACATTAATCGCTTGCTGCACTAATTCTTTTAAAGTCGATTCTGGCATACTGCCTGCGTCAGAGTAGATCACTATTCCTTCTTTGAATACCATTAAATGAGGAATAGAGCGAATCTCGAAGAGCTCCGCTAATTCCTGTTCTTGCTCTATATTCACTTTCGCAAATTTAATCTGGGGAAATTCCTCAGCCACTTGCTCATAGACTTTAGAAAATTGTTTACAAGGTGCACACCACTCTGCCCAAAAATCGATAAACACCAATTGATTGTCATTAATTAAAGCTTCGAATTGGGGGCTGCTTAAAGTCTGGCTTGACATGCTGATTCCTGTTCAACTGAATTAAGTATTCTTTGAAAAATGTCTTTCACTTCACCATTACCGGAAATTGTATGGAAAGAAGGCGTTGCTGCTGTGTTCTTTGCCGCATCTTTTTTATAGTATTGAATTAAAGGTGCAGTTTGTTCATGATAGACTTCTAAACGTTTCTTAACTGTTGCTTCTTTATCATCATCACGTTGGATAAGGGCTTCACCAGTCACATCATCAATCCCCTCTGTTTTAGGCGGTTGATGTTCGATATGATATACCCGACCAGAACCTGGATGAATACGACGTCCGCTCATTCGTTTAATAATGTCTGAATCTGCGATGTCAATTTCAATTACATGATCTAAAAAAATTTTTTGATTTTTTAAAGCTTCGGCCTGAACAATCGTGCGCGGAAAGCCATCAAATAGAAACCCATTTTTACAATCCGGTTCTTTTAACCGTTCGGCGACTAAACCCAGAATAATCTCATCAGAAACAAGTCCACCAGCATCCATAATTTTCTTGGCGCTTTTCCCCAATTCCGTACCGGCTTTTATAGCAGCACGCAACATATCACCAGTAGAAATTTGCGGGATTTTAAAATGTTGGGTTAGTAGTGCTGCTTGGGTTCCCTTCCCTGCACCTGGTGCACCTAAAAGCATTATACGCATCAAGAACTCCTTACTCATTCATCAACTGTTGCAGTAGTATAATACTACTTGATCTAATTAATAAAACATTAAAACCATGATCGGGATTTTAATGAACCACGACAATGGTTTAATTGCATTTCATACAAGGCCGCTTTAGCTCGTACTTTACGAGCAACTGCTAGCAACCACGGTTTTTTTGTATAAGTTCTGCGCTGATAACCGCCCACACCTTCGTGATAAGCTAAATAGAGAGCATAGGTATCTGTTCGGGGTATTCCTGCTTTGACATATGCTTGGTTCGCATACCAGCCGATAAAATCCACGCCCGCAGTAAAATTTCGACGCGATGAAAACAGGCTGCCGTTAGAGTTTTTGTAGACTTCCCAGGTGGAACTTAAGGCTTGGGTGTAGCCATAAGCCGTTGATGGTCGCTTCCAGGGAATCAGGTTTAATAGTTTTTTACGCGGCGGTTTCGCACTGGCCTCAAATTTTGACTCTTGATGAATAATGGCCATTTGCACTGCGACTGGAACCTTCCAACGTCTCTCCACGTCTTTCGAGGCTCGATACCAGCTAGGATACTGTTTAAAAATACGGCAAACATTATTAACGTCGGCCGGAGGCGGGCTTACGCAGGCGCTTAGCATGGAAGCCAGTATTAGGAGGGCGCCAAAGCGCAGTTTATTTAGGGGATGTTTTCTCATTACTTATTAAAACTGATTATAATCAGCAGATTTTAGCAAATTTATACTTTAGTTTCTATGTTATACCCACTTCAAAATTTGGATCAAAATTAACTGGAGTTGAGGGTTCATTCTCGAAAGCTAATACTAGTGGTTTCTGTGTTACAGCTGATCTAGCAAAAAAACCTACGTCACGGACAGAGGAGTTAGCAAAAAAACGGGCTAATACCTTAGCAGCTTCCAATTTTTCTTCATCGTTTAAATGCGATGCCAGATGTTCTATCGTCGATTTTTGTTCATTTACAACAGCGCTCTCGAGAGCCACAAAATTATTTACTTTAACTGCAGCTTTTTTCTCTTTCACACTTAAATAGGATTCCAAGAGTACAATTGTTGCGGTGTGACCGTTCGCTGCAGCAAGTCTGATAGCCTCAAATTCACAGGCTGTAACCGCTTCCTTTTTTTCTGCCTCTGTTAAATGCGACATAAAATGCTGGACGGTGGAATTGTGACCATTTGCAGCCGCCCAGCGAATTGCATAATAATTCCAACATTTAACCGCTTCTTTTTTTTCGTCCTTACTTAAATGCGACTCCAAATGCAGAATTGTCTCGAGATGCCCACCTTCCGCAGCGTTGCGAAAACCATAAAAATCCAAGGTTCGAACGACCGGATTCTTCATATAATCATCTAAATGTGATTCTAAATGCTTGATTATGGCTAAATGGCCATTTGTAGCAGCAAAAGTCATTATCGGCCCGCAATTATCAATTATGCAATCTTCTGGAAATGCTTGGAAATGGCGTAATTTGCCAGTTAAAGCACAAAAAGTTACCAAATTTACGTCGATCATACGTTCTACGCCACCATCGATTACGGTCATCCTAAATTCTTTATCTGGATTGGTAGTTTCAAAATTCGGTCCAGGACTATCAGTAGCCATGATTTCTGCTACTGCAGCTCTGATGTCAGCTAATTCATGGTCTTTCTTAATACTTTCTATAATTGGGTACATGATGTTTAAAATAAGTCAAAAGTGGTCAATAATACACTACTTTTATTTAAAATAAAACCCGTAAAATAACGCTACTTATAAGTCATTGAAAGAAATAAACCTATCGTGATAGAATGATTAACTAACTAATGGACTAACCTTATGAGCGTTCTGGTCTTTGATATAGAAACTATTCCAGATGTTGAAACAGGCCGTAAACTCTATGACCTGCAAGGTTTATCCGATATCGATACAGCTGAGGCGATGTTTGCCTTGCGGCGCGCAAAAGTGGGTAATGACTTCTTACCTCATTATTTACAGAAAATTTGTGCAATATCTTTAGTCTTAGCTAGTCCCTCGCAACTGAAAGTATGGTCCTTGGGGGATGAACAAGCCGATGAAAAAGAGTTAATTACCCGCTTTTTTGCAGGCATTGACAAGCACACGCCTACTTTAGTTAGTTGGAATGGCAGTGGATTTGATCTTCCAGTTTTACATTACCGCTCGTTATTACATAAAATTCCCGCCCCGACCTATTGGGAAAATGGTGATAATCAGCAAAATTTTCGCTGGAATAATTATCTAAGCCGTTTTCATTATCGACACTTGGACTTGATGGATGTCATCGCTGGTTATCAAAATAAAGCGTTTGCACCCTTAGATGATATTTCTTCAATGCTAGGATTTCCTGGAAAAATGGGCATGAGTGGCTCAAAGGTCTGGGAACAATTTTGTGCCGGGGAAATCAAATGCATCCGAGATTATTGCGAAACGGATGTTCTTAACACTTATTGCGTTTATCTACGTTTTGAGCTGATTCGTGGTCAGATCAATCAGCAAGAATATGATGAAGCAATTGATCGATTAAAAAGTTACCTCTCTTCCGAAAAAGAGAAGAAACATTTAGATGAATTTTTGCTAGCAATGGCTTAGCATTTTTTGTACAGGTTAAAATCATGTCACAACCCTTAATTCCTATCACCCGTCGACAGGCGGTTGTTTTTGCTTGTTTTCTCGTTTTGTACGAGTTCTTAACGTATATTGCCAATGACATGATCATGCCCGGCATGATCGGTGTGGTGCGTTCTTTTAATGCCCCAGAGTCTACAGTGGCTACTTCGCTAACTCTTTATTTGCTGGGAGGAGCCTGCCTACAACTTATTTTAGGCCCCGTTTCCGACAGTGTAGGTCGCAGACCGGTCATGTTACTAGGAGCTTGTCTCTTTTTTCTCTTTACTCTTTTAATTGGTAGCTCTCAATCCATGAACCAATTTTTAATAGGCCGCTTCTTTCAAGGAATGGGCTTATGTTTTATTGGTGTAATTGGATATGCCACTATCCAAGAGATCTTTGCTGAAATGGATGCTATTCGAATTATAGCGATTATGGCTAACGCCACTATTTTAGCGCCGCTTTTAGGCCCGCTTATTGGTGCCATTATTATTTATTACACCTCATGGCGATGGATCTTTGGGATGATTGCCTTCTTTACGCTTTTCGCTTTATGGGGATTATGGCGCTATATGCCTGAGCCTATTGGGCAGATGAAAACCGATGGAGAAATCATACAACCCACTCGTTTAACGTTTAAAGCTGCTTTTAGAAATTATAAAGATTTGTTTATTAATCCGACTTTCGTCACAAGTACCATTGCTGAAGGCTTATTGGGCGCGCCTTGTTTAGCTTGGATTGCTTTGTCGCCCATTATTTTGATATCTGAAGCTAAACTTAGTGTGATTCAGTATGGTCTCTGGCAAATTCCCGTCTTTAGTGCCACAGTCATTGGTAATTGGGTTTTACATCGTCTGTCTTATAAATTCAAAATCAAACAATTCTTAGTCGGCGGCAGCCTACTGATGGGTTTTGGATTAATTTTGACAGCCATACTTCCTAGCATTTTTGGCGGCAGTTATTTGGCCTTAATGCCTGGAGTCATTATTTACTTCTTTACATTAAGTATTTTAAATGCGCCTTTAAATCGCTTTTGTTTGTATGTCACTCCTGTAAGTAAAGGAACTGCTTCCGCCATTGTAAGTCTAAGTACCATGATTTTTGGTGCCATCAGTATCGAAGTGGCTAGTTTCTTTTACACAACCCATAACAATGTGCATTTAGGTCTTTATTTCTTTATTGCAGGCTTGGTGTATAGCGTTTTTATGGGATGGGGCTTGTGGTGCAGTAGAGATACTTTAATTGATGAAAAAGGAGCTTGATAACAGTTATCAAGCTCCTTTCAGCTTAAGCAGTAGCCAGGTGTAAATTACTTCGTCTCGCTGGGTGCGACTCTCTTAAGATAAATAAGGAGATCAATAAACTAGCTAGGAAGCACAAAGGCATAACCATTAAGGCTTTTTGATAGCTCGCTACACTATAAACATGCACGCCATTCACTAAATGCCAAGAATTCGAATGATGTAAGACATAGCCTACGAAAGGTTGGAATATCGCTCCACCAATCAATACGGAGAGATTGTTAAAGCCTGAAGCTGTACCTACATATTCCGGAGAGTTATTTTCTTTCACCACTGCGAAACTCACGGTTTGTCCACCAGCACCTAATCCCAATACGAAAAGTACTAAATAGGCCCAAACAATGGATATATCGGTATAAAGAATAATTAAAGTAGCCACTAAGCCCAGTACTGCGCTTATAGCCAAAGCAATGCGACGATTTTCAATACGATCACTGAACCATCCTAGCAACGGGCTACCTATCCCGATTCCTAACCAAATCATACTGCATAGACCTGAGGCAACCACCACAGAGACTTGGTACTTTTCTTGTAAATAAGGAACACCCCAAAGTGCAGCAAAGACCGCAATAGGTGTCCAAATAGCGAACGCATAGCTGCCAATAATCCAAGTATGAGCATGCTTACAAACGGCTACCAGTCTTTTCCACTCGTCGCGTAAATAATGTTCGGGAACATTCTGGCTTTTTTGATGCGGATAGTCACGAATATAAACCCAGAAAAAGCCAGCTAAAACAAAACCTATTCCAGCCAACAAAAAGCTCGCATTACGCCAACCGATTTGCCCTATCAAGGCAGCCAAAGGCACTTCACCAAACATAGCACCAATAGAGCTCATTAGTTGAGCTATACCTGCTAAGATTGCGAAATAATATGGGGGGAACCATCGTGCTAAGAGCACAAGTACGCCAATAAAGGAGAAAGCCGAACCTATACCAATTAAAAAACGACCTATACAGGCAGTAAAGACACTATCTGTAGAGGCAAAAAAAGCTGATCCCAGAGCACATAAAGTAATGGCAAAAGTCATTAACTTACGTGGACCATAACGATCGTATAAGACTCCAGCGGGTAATTGGGTAGGGGCATAAGCGTAAAAATAGAAAGCAGAGATAAAACCAAAACCCTCACCACTGACACCGAAGGTTTTCATCATTGATTCCGCCATGACGCTGGGCGCAACTTGGAGAACGAATTCATATAAATAGAAAGAAGCTGCTAGAAAAAAGATAAAATATGCAGCAGACAAGCTCCCTTTTGTTTCTGTATGTGTATAATGTGCGTTCAAGTTAAATCCGCTTTAGTTAGGGTGTCACATTTAAACTTATAGCCAATAAGTTTGTCAATATGATTTTAAGATTGGGTAGATTGCCCCTAAAATCTCCAAACCTGACGAACCAGTAATAGCAGATAAGTTGACGGGCATATGATTCATGGTTTGCGAGGCTAACCAGGCAAACATCATCGCCTCTAAATAATCAGGATTTACCCCCACATCGGCGCAACTCTTGACCTTTACCTCCGGTAGTAACCGCTGAATTTCGTTAAATAAATGTACATTATGAACTCCTCCACCACATAAATACAACTCACTAACAGGTTGAGGATTTTTTAAGACCGCATTTGCGATAGCGCGAGCAGTAAAGACTACTAGGGTGGCTTGCACATCTTCCGGGGGTAATTCCCCTTTAATTTTGCTTTTTAACCATTCCAAAGAATAATATTCTTTACCAACACTCTTGGGAGGAGCCTTGTTGATAAAAGGATCAGCTAAAAGCTCATCTAATAGAGTCAGAATCACCGCACCTGTTGCCGCCCAAGCACCACTTTTGTCATAAGCTTTGCCTTGATGGCTTCTAATCCAAGCATCTAATAAACAATTACCTGGCCCAACATCCCATCCCGATGTAGTCTTTGTGCCTATAAAAGTAATATTGGCAATACCACCTATATTCACCAAAGCGATATTGTCTTGTGGCGATAAAAATAATTCTTGATGATATAAAGGTGCAAAAGGAGCGCCCTGCCCGCCATTGACAACATCGCGAGTACGAAAATCAGCTACTACCGTTATTCCAGTTAAAGAAGAAATAGTGTGGGGACAACCTAATTGCAAAGTATAAGGAATAGGAGCTGCGATGTTATGGATCACGGTTTGTCCATGACTGCCTATCGCTCTAATGTCTTTTGCTAAGACCCCTGCTTCCTTTAATAGTCGATTAGCAGCTGCAGCAAAGTCGCGGCCAATCAGTGTATTTAACTGACATATTGAAGCTAGGCTTGTTTCTTCATGAAATAGTAATTTCTCTAAGGCATCTTTAGTAGCATCTGAATAGTTTGCATTGATGCCATATTCCAAATTATTGCTTGGGATTTTCACCAATGCTGCGTCAATTCCATCCATGCTGGTACCAGACATCAATCCTATATATAAAGTCATGTTAATCCCTTACTAAATTTTGAAACAACGATAAAAATTCTCCGTTGTCGCTTCGGCGACTTCGGCATAGGAAATTCCCCTAAGATCAGCTATAGCCTGAGCCACATATTTGACTAAAGCAGGATGATTAGGCTTTCCTCGATAAGGTACTGGAGCTAAATAAGGTGAATCAGTTTCAATGAGGATTCGCTCTAACGGTATTTGTTTAGCCACTTCCTGTAATTGGGTTGCGTTTTTAAAAGTTACTATTCCAGAAAAAGAAATATAAAAATTTAAATCCATAGCACGCTTTGCAATCGCTAAGTCTTCCGCAAAACAATGCATGACGCCACCGATAGTTTGCGCATTTTCTTCGGCCATTACTTTTAAAGTGTCTTCAGCTGCTTGGCGTGTGTGAATAATTAATGGTTTACTACTTTTTATTGCGGCTTTTATATGTTCACGAAATTGCTGGCGTTGCTGTTCCTGAGCCTCTTCTGTCGTTGTACGATAATAATCTAAGCCCGTTTCTCCTATAGCGATGCAGGCTGGATTAGCAGCTAATTTGCAGAGTATTTCGGAAGTGATGGGTGGATCTGATTCATTATTAGGATGCACGCCTACAGAAATATTAACATTGGGATACAAGGAAGCAATTTTTTCTAAATGAGGATAGTCGGTTAGTTCCACACAAACACTTAAAAAATGGGTGACATCATTTTTTTCCGCTGCACTAAGGACTTGTGCTAAATCATTATTAAAATCATTTAAATCGATAAAATTTAAATGGCAATGGGAATCAACCAGCATGTTAATCCTTAAATCGTATCAGTAAGTTGTGTGGATTTTAACATTCCTGCAAGATAAGTATCTATTTTATTCATTAAATGACGGCTATTTTCGCCGGTAAATTGGATCCCCATTCCTGAAGGTTTATTGCCTTGAGCGCCCTTAGGAGTAATCCAAACCACTTTTCCTTGAATATTAAATGGTTGTGGTTCATTAAGCAGAGTGACGGACAATTCAACTTCTGTGCCTAAGGGCAGAAAATTCGTATTCCGAATAAATAAACCCCCACCCTTTACAAAAGGCATATAAGCTAAATAGAGAGAAGCCTCTGTGGTAAAAGTACAGCTGATGTTTTTTTCCAACTCTGCCATACATCCTCCCTGAATTGACGCCTAAGGCCTTAACGAAGAAAGGAAATCTTCTAGGGCCAACGTGGAATTGATATTAATATTATGGCTTAATTTTCGCAAGATAGTATTGATTTTATCGATTTGGGTAAAAATTTTTAGTGGATTTAACAAGTTAGCTAACTGCAATAACTGCAGTTGGTGAGGATTTTCTTCCACTTTTTCATTGATTTTAAGGTATTGTAGTTGCGCAAAAACTAAGTATAAAAACCACAGTAAATGTCCGATTTCGTACTTAGCCCATTGTGAGGCGATATAAGAAGGATGCTGCTTACCGTCTATTAATTCAATTAATCCAGCTAGGATAGTAGTGGCTTGTTGTAGCAATATTGCTCTTTCTGATTCAGGAGCATAATGCTCTGCTAAAGCCAACAAGGTCTTATGGGATTCTTCAATCGCTTGGAATCGGAAAAACTGACAACGACTAATAATAGTGGGTAATATAGTACTGACCTGTTGTGCTAAGAGAATAAAAATCGTATGGGGTGCAGGCTCTTCTAAGATTTTTAATAAAGCATTAGCCGCGGCTGTATTCATACGATCTGCAGCTTCAATGACAACAATACGATGTCGTTTACGCTGAGGAGTAAGGTAAACACTTTCTTGAAGTTCGCGGATTTGATCGATTTTAATAGCACTGGTACTTTTTTCTGGTTTTATCCAACATACGTCTGGATGTTCGAGCGTGCCATTCATACGACAATCTAAACAATGTAAACAGGGCTCATTTTGCTGCTGATCGCATAAAACTAATTGCATGAATGTGGTTACAAAATCCTGAAGGCCGCAATGTGCGGGACCAACAAAAAGCAAAGCTTGCGGAATTCGTTGATTACGCACCGCTGTTTGTAACATTGACCATTGGCTTTGATGTGCTTTCATTTTTGTTGCTCAGTGAATTGCTGAATCGCTTGTCGAATTAAATTTTGTACTTCGACTAAAGGCAAACTGGCGTCAATTTTAACTGAATGCGGATCTGAACTCAGTCTTTGCATATACATTTGATGAATTCTTTTGAAAAAATCCAAAGATTGTTGCTCTATCCTATCAAACTCACCACGTGACTGCGCACGTTGCATGCCTAACTCCGGACTGATATCTAAAAACAAGGTATAATCCGGTTTAAATCCGTTCAAACAAAAGTCCGATAATTGTTGGATAAACTGCAAATCCTGTCCGCGCCCACCACCTTGATAAGCAAAAGTAGAGAGCTCAAAACGATCTGCCACTACCCAATAACCTTGCGCTAGAGCAGGTTTAACCACTTCTTCTAGCAATTGCATGCGAGCGGTATAAAAAAGCAGTAATTCACTTTTATCCGTCAAAATATCTTTGTAGGCCACATTTTTAAGAATAGATCGAATGGTTTCGCCTATTTCCGTGCCCCCGGGTTCACGAGTGGTAAGATGCTTAATATTTAAATGATTCAGAAAATCGATAATCGTATTCATCGCAGTGGATTTACCAGCGCCTTCTAATCCTTCGATTACAATGAACTTCCCAGTTAAAGCAGTCATTTATAAATCCTTGCGTTGATATTGATACACAGCCTTACGTTGTTGTTCGTAGGTTTCAGAAAACTGATGGGAACCATCTCCTTTAGCCACAAAATAAAGGTAATTGGATGATTGTGGATGGGCTGCAGCTTCTAAAGCTTCTTTACCAATCATTGCTATAGGGGTAGGTGGCAAGCCACGATAACGATAGGAATTATAGGGTGAATCTATTTGCAAATCTTTATGGGATAATTTTCCTTTATAGATCTTACCCAAACCATAAATCACGGTAGGATCCATTTGCAAAGGCATGCCCTTTTTAATGCGATTCGTCATGACACCAGCAATCAATTTTCTTTCTTCAGGAATAGCCGTTTCTTTTTCAATAATGGATGCTGCAATCAGCATGTCATAGGGCGATTTATAAGGTAAATTAGGAGCCCGATGCGCCCACAATTCATCTAAATACTGTTTTAAATTTCGATTAGCCTGCAGCAATAAAGTCTTACTGCTACTACCACCAGAGTATTGATAAGTATCTGCTAATAGCAATCCTTCGGCATTCGCATGATTTTCTTGAATAAGTGCCCAATCTTTAGGGTCATACATTAAATACGGTGCTTTTGCTAAATCTTGAGCTATTTTTTCTTGAGTTGTACCCGCAATAATCGAAAAATTTTGGGTGATAACATCGCCCTCCACAATCCTATCTAATAATTCTGTTGCGGATTCACCTGGAATGATTTGATACACGCCTGCTTTTAATTGATGCGCCAGGCCTTTTGCTCGCACGAGATAAACAAATAATTTAACAGAGGGAATCAATTCTTTTTCTTTTAAAAGTCGAGCAAATTGATAAGCCGACGCAGATTTATCTAAAGTGATAATGACAGACTTTTGATCTTTTTGAATCATCGGTGTTTTCATTAAGGAAAACAAATGCCAAAATAAAAAACCTAATAGGACTAGAAAAGTCAAAACAATGAGACAAAACAGTTTATTTCGTCCTGCACTCAACATTTAAATTCGCTTAAATAATAAACTACCGTTGGTTCCACCAAAACCTAGAGAATTACTCAAAACATAGTTTATGGTTCTTTTTTGCGGTTTATGGGGCACATAGTTAAGATCACAATTCTCATCCGGGTTATCCAAATTGATAGTGGGAGGAGCAATTTGATCACGTAATGCTAAAATACTGAATATCGCTTCTACAGCACCGGCAGCACCTAACAAATGTCCGGTCATCGATTTCGTTGAACTCACCGCTAACTCATAAGCATAATCTTTAAAAACTCGCTTAATTGCTTTGGTTTCGTTTAAATCATTAAGATAGGTCGATGTGCCATGCGCATTGATGTAGTCAATTTGATTGGGATTAATACCGGCATCATTGATAGCTGCTTCCATAGCCCGGGCTGCGCCATCAGCATCTTCATCAGGAGCTGTAATATGATAGGCATCACCCGACATACCAAAGCCCACTAATTCAGCATAGATCTTAGCGCCACGAGCTTTGGCATGCTCATATTCTTCAAGAACTAGAATTCCAGCACCTTCACCCATAACGAAGCCATCACGATCCTTATCCCAAGGACGAGACGCTTTTTCAGGTTCATCGTTACGCTTAGACAAAGACCGGACTGCCGAGAAACCAGCTAAACACAGGGGTGTTGTGGTCATTTCAGAACCACCACAGACCATCACATCAGCATCACCATAAGCAATCATACGGCCAGCAAGTCCGATATTATGAGTACCTGTTGTACACGCAGTAACTACAGAAATATTAGGGCCTTTCAAATTGTGCTTAATTGAAATTTGCCCAGCAACCATATTGATAATGCCAGCGGGAATGAAAAAAGGAGATACTTTACGAGGACCACCTTCAACCAATTTATCTTGATTATTACAAATGGTTTGAATACCGCCGATGCCAGCACCCACTGCAACGCCTGTACGGCGCGCTAAGGCCTCGTCGATTTTCAAACCAGAATCAAGAATTGCTTCATCTGCAGCAGCAATTCCGTATTGGGTGAATACGTCCATTTTGCGTGCGTCTTTTAAAGGCACATGGTTTTCAATATTAAAATTCTTGACCTTAGCCCAGATTTTTGTGCTGTAGTCTTCAGTAGGAAAATCCTCCACCAGACCCACACCACTCACTCCGGCCAATATATTTTGCCAAGTTTCGTTAACATTTAGTCCTACAGGGGTTAGCATCCCCATGCCAGTAACTACCACACGCCGCTTACTCAACGAGAGCTCCTCAAAAATTAAGCTTGTTCTATTAAGCTTCTTCTTTATTCATGTTTGACTCAATGTAGTCTATCGCTTCTTGAATCGTAGTGATTTTCTCAGCTTTCTCATCAGGAATTTCAGTTTCAAATTCTTCTTCGAGAGCCATGACTAATTCTACTGTATCTAAAGAATCAGCGCCTAGATCATCAACAAATGACGCATCATTTTTTAATTCGTCTTCTTTAACACCTAATTGTTCAACAACAATTTTACGTACACGATCTTCAACTGTACTCATAACTTAGTTTTCCTCTTTCGGTTTAAATAAATAGTTTACCATTACTGACGGTTAGTTTATAAAAATATACAGATAACGCAAGATTATTTAATTCATGTACATCCCGCCGTTGACATGAATTGTCTCACCTGTAATATATTTAGCACTGTCTGATGCTAAAAAAGCTACCGCATCAGCCACATCCTCTGCTTGACCTAACTTTCGCATTGGAATTCGTTTTAGCATTTCCTCTTTGACCATATCGGGTAAGGCTGTGGTCATATCCGTATCAATAAAACCAGGAGCAACCACATTCACAGTGATACCTCGACTGCCAATTTCTTGGGCCAGGGATTTAGAAAACCCCACTATGCCCGCCTTTGCAGCAGTGTAGTTAACCTGTCCAGAATTTCCACTTGAACCCACTACAGAACCTACGGAAATAATACGTCCCCAGCGCGCTCTGAACATTGATTTTATACAAGCTTTAGACATGCGATAGATGGAATTTAAATTCGTTTCTATTACTTTGTACCATTCCTCATCATCCATTCGCAAGAGTAAATTATCTGCAGTAATTCCAGCATTGTTCACTAAAATGGACGGATTTTGTTCATTTTCAGCGAGCTCATTCATCACTTGCTCTACTTGTTCGGAATTGGTTACATCAAGCACTAAGCCTCTTCCTGCTAAATTTTCTTGCTCAAATAAGGCAGTAATTGCCGCAGCCCCTTGTTCGGAAGTTGCTGTACCAAAAACAAAAGCGCCCTCACGAGCTAATTTTAAAGCAATAGCTTGACCTATGCCGCGACTGGCTCCGGTGACTAATGCGATTTTATTTTCCAATATCATACCATTCCTCTAAGTATCTTTGTCATATCTTGTCTGTCATTCCTTCTTCGCGAGAATGACATTAGTCCTTCCTACGAGTGACATTTATGTATTTAATTGCTCTAGCAATTGCTCCAAACTGATGGTGTCATAAACACTTAGAGCATTCAAACTACGGTCTATACGTTTAGTCAATCCGCTTAATACCTTACCTGGACCACATTCTATCAGCAATTCCACGCCACGGTTTTTAAAGAGTTGAATGGTTTCAACCCAACGCACTGGACTATAAAGTTGCTCTTTTAATCGATTACGAATTTGTTCTGCCGAGGTGTAAGCATTAAGATCCACATTGGAAATCACCTCTACACTGGGCTTTTCAAACGATACTTGTGCCAGACTTTCAGCAAATAAATCCGCTGCCTCTGTCAATAAAGCACAATGACAAGGAACGCTAACAGGGATGATTTTCGCTAAACGCGCATCGGCTTCTTCAGCTAATTTAATAAGACGTTCAACAGCAGGAGTGTGACCAGCAACCACAACTTGACCAATGGCATTGTAATTAGCTGGGCTCACGCTTTCATTACCTTGACTGGCTTTATTGCACAATTCCGTAACTTGCTCATTGGTTAAACCCACAATAGCAGCCATAGCACCCTGCCCTAGTGGCACAGAATTTTGCATGACTTGCCCGCGGCGAGCGACTAAGCGCACACCATCACTCAAGGATAAAGCGTTTGCAGCAACTAAAGCCGCATATTCTCCTAAACTATGTCCTGCCATAGCTTGGGGATAAGGAATGCCTTGTTGTAAGATTAATCTTGAGATTGCGATGTCAGCAGTCAGCATAAGAACTTGCGTGTGTTCCGTTTGATTGATTTTCTCTTCAGGACCATTTTGCGCAAGTTGCCAAAGATCATAACCAATAGCTTCTGAAGCTTCAGCGAAAGTTTCAGTAATTATAGGGTAACCAGGTACAAAATCTGCCAACATACCAACAGATTGTGAGCCTTGACCGGGAAATACAAACGCTGTTTTTACCATAACTATTGACCCTTTAACATGATTGATTAATAACGAATGACCATTGCGCCCCAGGTCATTCCACCACCAAAGGATTCAATTAATAAAATCTCATCTCGCGTAATTTGCTTATTGCGAATGGATATATCTAAAGCGAGAGGAATAGATGCAGCAGAGGTATTGCCTTGATTAGCAAGAGTCACTATAACTTGCGACATAGGCAAAGATAATTTTTTAGCGATAGCTTGAATAATACGAATATTCGCTTGATGTGGAATTAACCAATTGATGTCTGATTTACTTAAGTTACTAATTTTTAACACTTCATCCACTACATCACCCATGATAGTGACCGCGAGTTTAAAGACTTCATTGCCTCGCATAGCAATGGTTTGGCGTTTTTCTTCAAAGCTGGAATTAGACAAAGCCAACAGTTTCTCTTCATCAAATGCAGCATGCAAGACGCTACCTAAAATGCCTGGTCTATCACTGGCACTCAGTACCACGGCTCCGGCACCGTCGCCAAAGAGTATACAAGTACTGCGATCCGTCCAATCTACAGCGCGTGACATGCTCTCACTACCAATCACTAAAATATGTTTGGCTGTCCCATTAGTGATGTATTGGTTAGCAATATCCATAGCATAGACAAAACCGCTGCAAGCCGCGCTAATATCGAAAGCAGGAATGGGTCGTTTAATCTTTAGAGCATGTTGTACGTGACAAGCAACGCTAGGGAAAAAATGATCGGGAGTGCAGGTAGCAACTAATATGAGATCGATTTCATCTGCCGGCACTCCGGAAGCTGCTAAGGCTTGCTCCGCAGCTTTGGCAGCCATAAAGGAAGTTGTTTCATGATCTTGGGCCACACTGCGGCTACTAATACCAGTACGAGAAACTATCCATTCATCGTCGGTATCCAACATCGTCTCAAGTTCAGCATTAGTGAGTTGTTTTTCAGGAGAATAACTTCCAGTTCCACTGATTATGGCATTTCTCATAACAACAATCCCTGATTAATGAAATCATTAATTTGATCTCGCACTAACTCCACCACATTATTTTTAACTTCTAAAACCGCTTCATCAATCGCATGTTGGAATGCAATTTCAGTCGCGCCACCATGACTCTTAATCACAATACCATTTAGACCCAACATGGTCGCGCCGTTATAACGGGCAGGATCTAAACGTGCCTTGAGTTGATTTAAGGCGGGCATAGCAAGGAAACCGCTTATTTTAGTTAACCAATTCTTATTAAAGGATTCTTTAAGAGTATTCAGCATCAATTTCGCGATGCCTTCACTGGCCTTTAAGGCCACATTTCCTACAAAGCCATCACAAACCACCAGATCCACTTCACCGGAATAGAATTGATCCCCTTCCACGTAACCGACGTAATTCATCACATGGCATTCAGCCAGCATATGAGCGGTTCGTTTAACTTGGTCATTCCCTTTGATTTCTTCTACACCAATATTCAACAAGGCAATTTTGGGTTTGGGTTTATTTTCAATAGCATGAATTAACGCAGAGCCCATAACAGCAAATTGGAATAAATGTTCGGCACAAGAATCCACATTTGCCCCTAGGTCAATTACCCAGGTTTTACCTTTAGAGGTAGGCACCTCAGAAACAATGGCTGGGCGATCAATCCCAGGCAAGGTTTTTAATACAAAACGCGCTGTGGCCATTAAGGCCCCGGTGTTGCCAGCACTAACACAAGCTTGGGCAGTTTCATCTTTCACGAGATTAAGTGCGACTCGCATAGAGGAGTCTTTTTTGTTGCGCAAGGCATGTGAGGGTAATTCATCCATACCCACTACTTCGGAGGCATGCACAATGGAGAACTGCTTAGAGGATAAAACCCCATGTTGCTTTAAGGCAGCAGTAATCTTGTCCTGTACACCGACTAGAATAAGTTTGAGATCCGGATTTTTTTTGGCCGCGCGTATACAGGCAGGAATCACAACACTAAGTCCATGATCCCCACCCATTGCGTCAACCGCAATGGTGATATTTTTCAAAGAGATTACTCTTTATCGTCTTCGTAAGCATTCCCTGTGTCAATCACTTTACGACCGCGGTAGTAACCGTCGGCAGTCATGTGATGGCGTAGGTGCGTTTCACCTGTAGTTTGATCTACAGAAAGTGTAGGTTTGGTTAATGCATCGTGCGAACGACGCATGTCACGTCGAGAGCGTGATTTCTTATTTTGTTGTACTGCCATTGTATTACTCCTAAACAAATTGCATTTATAAGGCGGGAATATTACCGATTTTTCATCATCAATCCAAGTGTTTAATACACAAAATATCGGTATGCCTAGCTTTTTTCATTAAAAATTTGGGTGATTTCATCGGCACAATCACTGGCCTGCGCATGAAACAGTGGCGCATAAAGATGTAATTCATCCACCACCAGATCAGTAAGATCCACTTGATCCATGGGGGCAACTACACATTCATACATCTCCAATAACTGCTCAGCCCTTTCGTCAGTTCGGCAAGCCGCAATTTCCGTTTGATTCTCATAAGGGAAAACAAACTCATCAAGACAGCGTTGACAACTGATGGTTAAATCGCCACAAACATTCATCCGAATCAAGTAAAATTTATCTTTAGCTTCCACTTGATAAGTCACTTTTACATGACAGGGTGTAGCAATATAACTGGGTAATCGCTCGGTGATACTCAGCTCTTTTGTATGTTGGTCTTGTTTCACTAAATCGTTTAAGTGCAGCATGATGCAAACATCCAAATTCGTTATTATCTTACAAGTAGTAGAATTTATCAACTTATTGATCTTTTTTATGATATTTCTATTTTCTAAAGAGGAGACTTTATCATCAAGGCTGGGGTAATTCAAATGGCAAAATTGGGTTATCGATGAATTGGGGAGTGTGAATTAGATCTCCCCTCATCCGCCCTTCGGGCACCTTCTCCCCTCGCGGGGCGAAGGGAGACTTTCCGTTATTCCCTTCTCCCGCTGGCGGGAGAAGGTGCCCGAAGGGCGGATGAGGGTGGTTACTTAAGATAAAGAATATGCGATAATGCCCAATCTGTAGTTTGGTTTTACAAAAACGGTAATTGATGAAAGAGAAAGTGATTGTAGGCATGTCCGGAGGGGTTGATTCCTCAGTAGCTGCCTGGTTGTTGCAAGAACAGGGCTACCAAGTAGAAGGCCTATTTATGAAAAATTGGGAACAGGATGACAAAGATGCTTTCTGTCCCGCCGCTCAAGACCTTGCCGACGCTCAAGCAGTGTGTACCCAATTAGGTATTCCCTTACATACCGTTAATTTCGCTAAAGAATATTGGGATCGGGTGTTTACCCATTTTCTTGCTGAATATGAAAAAGGACGCACCCCCAATCCCGATGTACTCTGCAATAAAGAGATTAAATTCAATGCCTTCCTTAACCACGCTTTAAATCTGGGTGCGGATTTGATTGCCACTGGTCATTATGCAAAAAATAAGATTGAGGGCTCTATTGGTTATTTGCTAAAGGCTAAAGACCGTGAGAAGGATCAAACCTATTTCTTGCACGCCGTCGAGCCTAGCGCACTGGCAAAAACCCTATTTCCCATTGGAGATTACACCAAGCCACAGATTAGAGAATTTGCCAGCCAATTAGGGTTAGTCACCCAAGCTAAAAAAGATTCAACTGGTATCTGTTTTATTGGGGAAAAGCGCTTTAAATCCTTTTTAAATGAATTTATTCTCGCCAAACCCGGACAAATTAAAAGTACCGACGAGAAATTATTAGGCCAACATGATGGCTTGATGTTTTATACCCTTGGCCAACGTCAAGGCTTGGGCATTGGTGGCCAACAAAATAGCAGCGAAGATCCCTGGTATGTGGTAGATAAAGACATAGCCACCAACACCTTATATGTTGCTCAAGGGAGCCAACACCCCCGACTTTATGCTCAAGGGCTTATATGTAGCCCTATTCATTGGTTAGCTGATTGTTCTGAACAGTTACCGGTGACCTGCTATGCAAAAACCCGTTATCGGCAAGCGGAGCAAGGGTGTATGATTTCACCAGCTGATGCTGGAAAGCATTATGTGATGTTTTCCAGCCCACAAAGAGCAGTAACCCCAGGTCAATATGTAGTTTTTTATGATAAAAATCAGTGTTTAGGTGGGGCAACCATAGAACAAATCATTCGTTGATTTGATATAATTAAATAATAGAGACAGATTTAACTGGAGTTCATATGGCAGCGATTGATATATCCCCCAGCCTTAATGATGTCCGCTTTTCAGTAAGTGCGGCGGATAAGGTGGCTGAATTAATTAAAGAAGAAAACAATGATAATCTTAATTTAAGAGTTTCCATATCCGGCGGCGGTTGTTCGGGCTTTCAGTATGGTTTTAGTTTTGATGAGCAAATCAATGAAGATGATGTGGTTATTGAACAACAATGCTCTGATGGAGTCTCTGTAATTAAATTATTAATTGATTCAATGAGTTACCAATATCTTCATGATGCAGAAATTGACTATACCCAAGGTATTCAAGGCGAACAATTTATTATTAGAAACCCTAATGCCAAAACAACCTGCGGTTGTGGCTCTTCATTTAGTATGGATGACGAAGATTATTAATAAATAACCACTCTTAACTATCAAGAGTGGTTAGGTTTCACTACGGAAGGACTGCTTTAGTGAAAAGATTAATAAGGTTTAATAATTACTTTAGTACCAATACGAATAAAATTATGGCTTAACCAGCTCGCATCATTGGGTCTAACACGAACACAACCATGGCTGGCATTGTAATTTGGAACATCATAGGAGCCATGAATAGCGTAATAACGGCTAAAAAACATGCAGTAAGGCATAGGAGCGCCCCCTTTACCCACTGGATAACGGCTGGAACGGCATCCTGGCCCACCTTTACTGATAATGCTATAAACCCCTGAAGGGGTTTTGCAACCACGACCTATATCTTTACAATAGCCGCGACCACCGGAGCCTCTACCTGAGCGCACTACCTTGCCGTGCTCATTAATCGCTTTCCAAGTTAAGGTATTAGGATTAAACACAAAGGTATTTCCAGCAGCAAAACTGGTGTTAAAAAGGAAAATACTTAAAGGTATTGATAAATAGCCTGCGATCTTAACGATGCGAGAGTTAGACTTTTCCATATTTAGTCCTTCTTTATTTCCATCTACCCTACAAGTTTAGTTCATTATTTGAACAATTCAAGCAATTATAAGCCATGCGGGTGTGTGGATAGGCCTTTAAAGGCCAAATAGAGTGCTAAACTGGAAAATTCCTAAAAAAATCAAAATGAATATTTATGAGGCATTTTTTTTATTTTGTTCTACTATTATATTGTGGCCCATCAAAAAGGATATAAAAATGTCAAGGAATTTGATTATTGCTACCTCTATTGCTTTAAGTAGTGCTTTCATACCTATGATTGGTTTTGCAGAAGAACCGGCTACTAGTACTAGTACTACTACGCCTACTCAAGGTGCTACTACAACAACTACTACTGGTACTCCTACTACTACCCCTACTGATTCAACCGGTACTACTGGAACGAGTACTACTACCACCACAACTACTCCAAGTACTGATACTAAAGCGTCTACTGATATGCCTAAAGATGCTTGGTTAAGTCAAATGTCACCCTTACTACCTGATGTGGTTTGTAAAGGATTTTTGGGCGATGCTGATTTGAAAAAACGTTTTGATGATTTGAAAATTTCTTATGAAAAATGCATTACTTTAATTCCAGACATTTCAACTAAATGTCAAAAAGAAATTTATCCGAATGTTCCAGCTACCATTAATGATGAGAATGCGTCTAAATGGGGACGTACTTTAGGGGAATGTATTGGTAAGAATTTCGCTGAGCAATACTTGGTTCCTAAGTCTTAAGATTAACAGTAAATCTAATAAACCCTGATCTTCGCATCAGGGTTTATTTTTTTATGCCTCAACTTCCGTCCAATGATCAATCCCCGATTTCTTTTTTAAGAATGCAATATATTGCTCATGCTCCGCTAATTCTTCGACGCTGGCTTGCAGTAAAACTGGATTGGGTAAATGTAAGGGGGCAATGTCTAGTACTTTAGCTTCCACATGGTTGCCCGCGGATTCTGTTTCGGCAAAGAGGCTGGTTTGTCCACCAGTCATTGCTAAATATACAAAAGCTAAGATTTCCGCATCCAATAATGCGCCATGTAATTGGCGATTAGAGTTATCGATATCATACCGTTTACATAGCGCATCGAGGCTATTGCGCTGACCTGGGTGTTTTTCACGCGCTAAAACCAGCGTGTCTAAGACATCGCAATAGTCTCCTAAAGACTTTTTCCACTGAGCATGTTTTAATTCCGCGTTGAGAAAACCTACGTCGAAGGGTGCATTATGAATAATTAATTGCGCACCACCGATAAATTGCAAAAACTCCGAAACGATCTCTTTAAAGAGTGGTTTGTCTTTAAGGAATTCTGAACTGATCCCATGAACTCGAAAAGCACCTTCATCCACTTCTCTCTGAGGATTTAAATAAACATGATAATGTTTACCAGTCAATTTTCTATCAATTAATTCCACACAGCCAATTTCAATGACCTTATGTCCTTGTTCGTGACCAATACCGGTGGTTTCGGTATCTAAAATTATTTGTCGCATGATAATTCCTTAAAGCTGAGATAATTCCTCAATCGCTTTATTCGCTAGGGCATCAACTATATCATTTTCCTTATGCCCAGAATGTCCCTTTACCCAATGCCAGCGTATTTTATGTTTCTTAGCTATAGTATCTAAGAGTTGCCAAAGATCAGCATTTTTTACATCTTCTTTCTTGGAGTTACGCCAACCGTTTTTTTTCCAAGTATGGATCCACTCCGTAATTCCTTGTCTTAAATATTGGGAATCCGTGTATAAATCCACCTCGCAATGACGATTAAGGGATTCTAAACCTTTAATCGCAGCTAGCAATTCCATGCGGTTATTCGTAGTAAATGTTTCACCACCATACAAGGATTTTTCTTGTCCTTTGCAACGTAATAAAACGCCCCAACCACCCGGGCCAGGATTACCTTTACAAGCCCCGTCGGTATAGATTTCCACGTTCATATGCACTCGACATTAATTCAAAAGCATAGAATAACGTGAAACCCAAAGGACATCATCAATTATTTCAGTTTCAAGCCGCCTATATAAGTTAAAAAGTAACGTAATAATTTCCCATAAGGTGGATAAAGCCAGGTGATTGGAGATAATCTTCTTTGAATCATAATCCCCTTTAACTTTGAAAAGGTATCAAAGCCTTCTCGGCCATGATAATGACCCATACCACTTTGCCCTACCCCTCCAAAAGGTAAATCGTCAATACCCACATGCATTACCGTATCATTGATGGTTAATGCACCCGAAAGAGTCTGCGTTTGCAATAGCTCCAATTCTTCCGCATCTTCACCAAAATAATATAGTGCTAGAGGATTGCTACCTTTATTAATGATAGTCACAGCATCTTGCATGGTTTTATAAGTCACCACCGGTAAGAGTGGTCCAAAAATTTCTTCCTGCATCACCCGCATATCGGGATACACATTCAAGAGTAAATAAAGAGGTAATTTGATACTATCCGATTCTAACTCGCCAAAAGGGATTACCTTAGCCCCTTTTGTCCGGGCATCTTCTAATAAGTCTAAAAGGCGTTGTTTGTGATGTGGCGAAACAATACAGGTATAGTCCTTGTTTTGGATCAGTCGCGGATAATGCTGTTCTAAAAACAGTTGTAGTTCTTGTTCTACACGCCCTTCCCAACCTTCGGGAATCAATAAATAATCGGGCGCTACACAGGTTTGCGCCGCATTAAAGAGTTTACCCATAAATAAACGAGCAAAATAATTAGGATTCATGGTGCGCGATAAAATCGCTGGTGATTTCCCTCCTAACTCCAAGGTGACTGGAGTTAGGTTTTCGCTCGCCGTTTTCATCACCTGTTTACCTATATCTGAGGAACCTGTGAAGAGCAAATGACCAAAAGGTAATGCTGAGAACTCTTTAGCTACTTCCACATCCCCATTGACGATTAATATAAAGTCCGATAATTCTAATCTTTGGATAAGAGACTGAAGAAATAAACCTAGGTTGGGAGATAGTTCCGACATTTTAATCATGACCCTATTACCGGCAGCCACCGCATAAATTGCCGGAACTAAGGCTAAATACAGAGGATAATTCCAAGGAACCATAATTCCGACAACCCCCAAAGGTTGTGGAAAGGTATAAGCCTGTGCAGGAAAGAATAACCAAGAAACCTCGCGCTTACGTTTTTTCATCCAACTCTTCAAATGGCGTAAACAAAAATTAATCGCCTGGAGAGTAGGAAAGACTTCTAAAAAAAGCGTTTCCTCCTGAGCTCTATGGCTAAAATCCTTATTCACCGCCTCAGCCAATGGCAAGGCCTCTTCCTGCAAGCCTTTCTTTAAAGCTTGCAGGACCTTTTTTCTTTCATCCAATAAAGGATACGGATTATTGGCATGCTCAATTTCCAGGGTTTTAAGATAAATATTCAAATCCATTTGTTCACCTCATTTAGTTGAGCTTTGCTGCAGCAAAGGAAAAATGACCTTGCAAAATCTGCTCTTTGACCCAGGCAATATCTGGAGCAAAAAGTCTATCCCGATCATAAGGTGCAATCTTTGCCCGCAATTGCTTATAAATTAGTTGTAATTTTGGCGAGGTTTGTAAAGGTTGATGGAATTCCAAACCCTGACAAGCAGCTAATAATTCGATGGCCAAAATAGTCGCGGTATTATCCAACATATCATGTAATCGTCGAGCAGCACTGGTGGCCATAGATACATGATCCTCCTGATTAGCCGAGGTGGGCAAACTGTCTACGGAATGCGGATGGGATAAAGCCTTATTATCACTCGCACAGGAAGCAGCTGTGACATGCGGAATCATGAAGCCTGAATTCAGCCCACTTTCTTTCACTAAAAATGCAGGAAGACCACTAAAATGGTGATCAATCAACAAAGCAATGCGACGTTCAGCATTCGCGCCCATTTCAGCAATGGCCAAAGCTAAATTATCGGCGGCCATGGCGATGATTTCTCCATGAAAATTGCCTCCAGAAAGGATTACTTTATCCTCTACAAAAACTAGAGGATTATCAGACACTGCATTGGCTTCTACTTGCAGAGTGTCTTTGACAAATTGGATCTGATGCCATACCGCCCCCATGATTTGTGGCTGACAGCGTAAAGAATAAGGATCCTGAACTCGAGTACAGTCGCGATGCGATTCGCGAATAGGACTTTTTGCCAATAATTCCCGATAAAATGTAGCAACCTCTCGTTGAGCATTATGCCCACGGGCTTTTTGAATACGATCATCAAAAGGTACGTCACTACCGCAAGCTGCATCTACAGAAAGCGCCCCGGCAATGACTGCGGTTTCAAACAAGGTCTCTGCTTTATATAAAGCACTAATTGCTAAAGCCGCTGAAGCTTGTAATCCATTTAATAGTGCTAGCCCTTCTTTGGCTTCTAACTCCAAGGGTTTTAAACCAGCGATACGCAATCCTTCAGTAGCACTAATAATTCGTCCTTCATGGCGCACTTCCCCTTCACCGAGTAAAGGTAACGCTA
>SCSO01000145.1 GCA_004297865.1 Legionella sp. | reverse complement strand
TTCACCCAAATAAACAGTCCGTACTTGTTGATTGGCGAGAATGATATCCGGTGTGCCTTCACAAAGAATTTTTCCCTGGCTCACAATATAAGCGCGTTCACAAATGTCTAAGGTTTCCCGAACATTGTGATCCGTAATTAAAACTCCAATGCCTTTGTTGCATAAATGTTGAATAATCTTTTTAATGTCAATGACCGAAATAGGGTCTACGCCAGCGAAAGGTTCGTCTAATAAAATAAAATCGGGTTCAATAGCTAAAGCTCTGGCGATTTCAACGCGTCTTCTTTCCCCACCAGAAAGGGCCATACCTAAATTATTTGTTAAATGAGAAATATGAAATTCTTGCAGTAATAAATCTAGTTTTTCTTCACGAGCCTGAGCATTTAAATCAGGTCTTAACTCTAAAATAGCCATAATGTTTTCCGCAACGGTTAATTTACGGAATACCGAGGCTTCTTGGGGTAAATAACTAATTCCCAGGCGAGCGCGTTGATGCATGGCGGCACGGGTGATGTTTTCTCCATTGAGAATAATTTCGCCCTCATCACAAGCTTGCAAACCCACAATCATATAGAAACAGGTCGTTTTCCCAGCACCGTTAGGGCCTAATAAACCCACGCATTCTCCCTGGTTAATGTGAATACTTATTCCATTCACAACAGTGCGGGATTTAAACGACTTCTTTAGGTTTTTGACGACTAATGATTTCATATTTTTTTCTTCTCAGGATAGAGGATTATGGTCGTTCTGTTGTTTTGATCACTACTAGTAATGACATGCTGAGCTAAGGTGTCATAAATGATTTTGGCCGCTTTTAAAGAATTAGGACCTTGTTCTACTCGTGCATTGCCCAGTAATTCAATTTTATGACTTAAAGGATAATAATGAATGACATCGGCGTAGGCATGGAAAGGTGGTTTATTGGGGTCGGATTGGGTCCAATAATGTGCTTGTTGTTTTTTATTACCCTCTGCTTTAGCAAAGCTGAGTTGGTTTTTGTTATTTCCCTTAGTAATAGCCTTGGCTGCGTGCAAATTTGTAGTGCCTTGCACAAATTCAACATGACCTATATAGGTTCCTAAGCGCTTTAATTGATTTAAGTCGGCAGAGTCAGCGACTACATGCATGACTTTTTCTTTATCAGAAGGTAAAGCAAAGGCAAGGTTACTTAATAAAAGTCCTACAACAAGACTACTATTAACCCTTAGCTGGTGCATAACTACCTCGAGCTTGATGTAGTAATTCCACGCGTTTTTCATCTAAATAAGCATTCATCCCGGTGGATTGAATAAAATTCCCTGGTTGTTCATAAGTTACTAACAAATGAGTGGTGGCTTTCTTTTTCTTAGGGTAATAGGTGACTTCTTCAGTCTTCATTGTGCTTTCTTGCGTTTTATCACCGGGGTTTTGATGAACCACTACTTCTTGCATAAAGATGATTTTTTTACCGCCACCAAAAGACTTGGCTTTTTTTGAATGAATTTCCCAATACGGTTTATCTTCCTGAGCGATAAGAATATGCGGGCTTTCCAACAAATGAATATCGCCTTTAGGTATATGATGCATAATGGGGGTGGTAAGGTAATTAGCTAGCACGCCATCAGTATTAAATTGTTTAACGGTCAATTGCGAAACGGTGGTGTCAATCGTTTTTGAAAGCGTATGGCTATCCAATTTAAGCGTATTTTCGTGCTTAGCAAAATACCACCCGGAACAAGCCAGGAGGATTAAGCTAAAAAAGAGCCAAATGGCTTGCTTAGCGGTATTCATTGTTTGAGATAACCTTCAAGTGCAGCATCCATCTTCCCTTGGGCAGTTAAAATTAAATCACAGACCTCACGTACACCACCACGTCCTCCGGGCTGCTCCGTTTGCCAATCAGCAAATTCTTTAACTTGGTTGACGGCATTGGCCACTGCGACGCCCAGACCTACTTGTTGAATAAGCGGTAAATCGGGTAAGTCATCACCGATGTAAGCAAATTCTTCATTTTGTAATTTCAAGGTCTCTTTCAATTTTTGAAAAGCAGCACGTTTATCCACTTGCCCTTTGAAGTAATGAGTCACTCCTAATTGTTGCATGCGGTGATCAACCACTTCATTACGAGCAGTAGTAATGACGGCGACTTCAATACCTACGGCCATAAGCAATTTTAAACCCATACCATCCTGAACATGGAAGCTTTTTAATTCATTACCGTGATTATCAAGGTACAATAAGCCATCACTTAAAACCCCATCGACGTCACAGATCACACATTTAATTTTCTTGGCTTTCTCTAATAAATCGTTCATGGATTCCTCTAATTTAAAAAACACCAGCTTTCAGTAAGTCATGAAGATGCAGTACTGCTTGTGGACGTTGTTCTTCATCGACTACTACCAGTGAAGTAATACTATGTTTTTGCATAATCGCTAAGGCTTCAGCTGCTAACATCCCTTTGTGTATGGTTTGGCAATGAGGGGTAATAATCTCGCTTAATTGGGTCACATTAATATCGAGTTGCCGCGTTAAGGTGCGGCGTATATCTCCATCAGTATAAACTCCTACAAGTCGTCCATGGGCATCAACAACACAGGTCATTCCTAATTTTTTATTAGTGACTTCGATTAAGGCCTCACTAATGGTGGCTTTTTCTGAAACAATAGGGAGTTGCTCACCAGTATGAGCAATATCGTCAATGCGCAACAGTAAACGTTTACCTAAACTCCCACCTGGATGTGATAAGGCAAAATCTTCCTCACTAAAACCACGCGCTTGTAATAAAGCAATGGCTAATGCATCACCCATTACCAAAGCCACTGTGGTACTGGTGGTAGGGGCCAAACCTAAAGGACAAGCTTCCCGTTGAATGCTGACATCCAAATGCACATCGGCAGTTTTAGCTAACAGGGATTCAGGATTACCGGTGAGGGCAATCAGGGGCACTTCTAGGCGTTTCAAAATAGGTAAGAGCGTGACTATCTCCTGCGTATTGCCGGAGTAAGAAATGGCGACGACGACGTCTTGTCGAGTAATCATACCTAAATCGCCATGACTCGCCTCGCCGGGATGCATATAAAAGGCGGGGCTGCCAGTACTGGAAAAGGTTGCCGCTAATTTTCCGCCAATATGGCCAGACTTACCCATACCAGTCACCACGATGCGACCCTTACAAGCTAAGAGCAATTCGCAAGCTTTCTCAAAACGGGCATCAATCTTCTGGCTAAGTTCAAAAACGGCTTGGGCTTCGGTTTCGATAACGGCAAGTCCGAGAGTACAAAAATTCATAGTTTGTGGGCTTTTTGTATGCATATTTGCCATTCTATCATAATGCCTATTATTGATAAACCAAGTAAAACTGTATATTAATTTTGCATATTATTGAAGAATCAACATTTTTTTTTGCAAAAGGCAATGAAAAGCCTCATTTTTTACAGGAACCAGTATATACTTCTAAGTTATACAACACCTGGAAATAAAAGCATGCCGGAAAATTGGGTAGAGATTAGTCAATTAACCTTTACACGCGGAGAACGGTGCATATTTGATGGCATCGATATGCAGGTGAAAGAAGGACAAATTACGGCCATTATGGGTCCTAGTGGCTCCGGTAAAACCACTTTATTGCGCTTGATTGGTGCTCAATTAAAACCTGACAGTGGACGAGTGATAGTCAATGGTGAAAATATTCACCGTTTATCTCGTAAAGCTCTATATGTTGCCAGACGCAATATGGGCTTACTCTTTCAAAGCAGTGCTTTATTTACCCATCTTTCGGTCTTTGATAACGTGGCTTTTCCTTTACGCGAACATACGAAATTAAATGATTCCATGTTGCGGGATATTGTCCTCATGAAATTGGAAGCAGTGGGTTTGCGTGGCGCAGCGGAAATGATGCCAGCGCAATTGTCTGGTGGTATGGCAAGACGAGTGGCCTTAGCACGAACTATCGCTTTGGATCCTACATTGATGATGTATGATGAGCCTTTTACAGGCCAAGACCCCATTTCTATGGGGGTTTTAGTGCGTCTGATTAAACGGCTTAATCAATTATTGCATACGACTACAGTGATTGTTTCGCATGATGTGGAAGAGACTTGTTCTATTGCGGATTACATTTATTTAATATCCGGCGGCAAAATTATTGGACAGGGTACTCCTGAAGAATTGAAGCAATCCACTGAGCCGCAAGTGAAGCAGTTTATGCACGGTGAAGCGGATGGTGTAGTGCCTTTTCATTACCCGGCAAGACCTTATACAGAGGAGTTACTGGATGCTTGACAGGATCGCAAATTTGGGTAGCCGAGGCGCTCAAGTGTTGCAAAATATTGGCAGTTCGGGCTTATTTCTTGCAACCATGTTGGTAAGAAGGCCAGATATTCCCAGACTTTGGCCTTTATTAAGACATCAGTTGTATTTTGTAGGCGTCTTATCTTGTTTAGTGATAGTAGTCTCTGGAACCTTTATTGGAATGGTGGTTGGCCTGCAAGGATACAATACTTTGCAAAAATTTGGAGCAGAGAGTCAACTTGGCCAGTTACTTGCATTAAGTATTGCTAGAGAACTTGGTCCAGTGATCAGCGCCTTATTGTTTGCCGGCAGAGCAGGTTCAGCTTTAACCGCGGAAATTGGCTTAATGAAAGCCACGGAACAATTGTCCAGTATGGACATGATGGGCGTAGACCCCTTAGGCCGAGTGATTTATCCGCGTTTTCTCGCCGGTTTTATTGCCCTACCCATATTAGCCTTAATTTTTTCAGCGGTAGCGGTGTATGGTGGTTATTTTGTGGGTGTGCATTGGTTGGGTGTGGATGACGGCAGTTTTTGGTCAAACATGCAGGCAGCGGTAAATTTTCGTATCGATGTCTTGAGTGGAATAATTAAAAGTTTAGTTTTTGCTTTTGTAGCAACGTGGATAGCCGTGTACCAGGGATTTGAATGTGTTCCTACTGCGGAGGGCATTAGTCAAGCGACGACCAGAACAGTGGTCTATTCATCGCTGGCTGTACTAGGGCTCGATTTTTTGTTGACTGCAATGATGATTGGAGATTGGTGATGAATAAGCAACGTTATGTAGACATAAGTGTAGGAATATTTATGTTGCTTGGTCTATTGGCTTTTTTAGTTATGGCTTTTAAGGTCAGTAGCTTCTCTGATTTTTTTTCCCAACAAAGCTACCAGGTGACCGCCGATTTTACTGATATTGGTGGGCTCAAAGTTAGAGCGCCAGTTACCGTAGCTGGAGTGCGCATTGGGGAAGTCAGCCATATTGAGTTACAACCAGGTGATCTTAATGCCAAGGTGACTATGAACTTACGCAGTGATAAAAAAATTCCTTTTGATGATACGTCTGCACGAATTTTGACCGAAGGCTTGCTTGGATCCAATTATATTAGTATTGTTCCAGGTTTTGAAAGTGATGATGACAAAAGCCATCCCTTTTTACGGGAAGGGGATGTGATTGCTAAGACCCAAGAAGCGATTATTCTTGAAAATCTTATTGGCCAATTATTGTTTAATATCAAAAAATAGGTGAACTATGAGAATCTTAAAGTCAATTTTATTTGTTGCCTGCATTGCAATATCTCAAAGTTTGATTGCTCAATCCTCTCCTATCCCTATGTTGGAAAGAGCGGCTAATGGGATTATTGGGACTCTTAAAGAGAATAAAAGCAGCTTGAAGAGAAACCCTTCGATTATTTTTAAGGCGGTAGAGAATAATCTATTACCTAATGTGGATGTGGTCGGCATGTCGCGTACGGTATTAGGACGTGAGGCTTGGAATAAGGCATCTGCAGCTGAACGCGCTAATTTCTCTAATGCATTTACGCGCTTAGTGATTCGCACATACTCTAGCCCTTTGGCCGAATATTCTGATGAAACAGTGCAATTTTTACCAATTAGAGGTTCTTTGCAAGCGAAATTCTTGCGTGTGAATAGCGTGATTGTGCGTTCATCTGGGCAAAACATTCCTCTAAGCTACAGTTTGGTGGATAAAAATGGCCAATGGAAGATTTATGACTTGAGTGTTGAAGGAGTGAGCTTGTTGCAAAGTTTTAGATCTCAATTTGCCGCAGCCTTGAAAAACTCTAATATCAACGACGTCATTAATCAAATGGAAAAGCAACAATTAAAAAAGGCTTCATAACTGTGGAACAAGTGCACTTTAAACCAGGAACGGAACTCACTTTTAAAACGGTAGTATCAGTACGCGCCAAGCTTTATAAGGCGTTAATGGATGATACTACCAGTCGCTTTTGCCTGGATTTAAGTGATGTAAAACATTGTGACAGTGCAGGTTTGGCCCTACTTATTGAAGCTAGGAAATTATGTAAACACAGTAATAAGACCTTGGAAGTGATCGGGATCTCTCCCGAAACGCATTCTTTGGCGGAGTTTTGTGGGGTAGAGAGTATTTTAGAAACGATTTAAATGTAGTAACCAATGATAAGTTCGGTAGTAGCTCAAACTCCATTTGATTGCCTGAATACCTTCTTTAGAAAATTTTGTTACTTCATCCACCAAAAAATTGTATTTATTTCAATTAGTGAGCTAACTTTATGTTATGTAATGAAGAAATTGAGCAACGCTTTAAAGCTATTGCTGATGTTTTTTTCGTCAAAGTGGACGGTGATGGTTATCAATATCAAATAACCATGGTAACCGATCTCTTTGTTGGTATGCCCAAAGTCAAAAGACAGCAATGGGTATACGCACAGTTAAACGATTTTATTACCACCGGCAGGCTTCATGCATTAAGTATGAAGACATGGACAAAAGAAGAATGGGGGATGCAACATGGATAAATTATTAATTAACGGTGGTAAAGCCTTACATGGTGAGGTTGTAATCTCTGGCGCAAAAAATGCCGCTTTACCTATTATGGCTGCTAGTTTATTAGCTACCGATAATGTGACCATTTCCAACGTACCCCATTTAAAAGACATCACCACGATGATGGAATTATTAGGTCAATTAGGCGCACATCTTATAGTCGATGAAAAGATGAATGTGCAAGTCGATGCTAGCCAAGTCAATGAATTCGTGGCTCCCTATGATTTAGTAAAAACCATGCGTGCTTCTATTTTAGTTTTAGGCCCAATGTTAGCCCGTTTTGGTAAGGCCGATGTGTCCTTGCCTGGTGGTTGCGCAATTGGTACGCGTCCTGTGGACCTCCACTTAAAAGCTTTAAAAGCGATGGGTGCGGATATCACAGTGAAAAATGGTTATATTAATGCCCGTTGCAAAAAAGGACGTTTACAAGGTAAGCGTTTGATGTTTGATACCGTGACCGTAACCGGTACTGAAAATATTCTAATGGCTGCTGTTTTGGCAGAAGGGACTACTATTATTAAGAATGCGGCTCGTGAGCCAGAAGTGGTCGATTTAGCGAACTTCTTAATTCAAATGGGTGCCAAAATTTCGGGAGCTGGAACTTCAACAATTGAAGTAGAAGGTGTTGAAGCACTGTCTGGTGGTGCTTACTCGGTCATGTCTGATCGTATTGAAGCCGGTACTTATTTAGCGGCAGGCGCTTTGACTCGTGGTCATGTCACGGTTAAGAAAGTACGCCCTGATACTTTATTATCACAACTTTGCAAATTTGAAGAAGCTGGAGCTGAGCTGACTATCGGTGAAGATTGGGTTTCTTTAAACATGCATGGCAAACGCCC
>SCSO01000517.1 GCA_004297865.1 Legionella sp. | reverse complement strand
CGATAATAGCTCCCTGGTACGCGGTTGGAGTATCAATGATGACTTCCTCAAACGGCTCGAGCTTCTTACCCTCCTCTTCGCGGATGATTACCTGCGGCTGAGACACCTGCATTTCGTACTCTGCACGGCGCATGTTTTCTAGAAGAATAGCGATATGGAGTTCGCCGCGTCCTGAGACTTTGAAGGCGTCCGGTGAGACGAAGTCCACCTTAAGTCCGACGTTGATCTCAAGCTCGCGCTCAAGATACTCACGGAGCTGACGGCTGGTGACGTACTTTCCATCTCGTCCTGCAAACGGTGAGTTGTTCACGAGGAAGTTGAGCGTAATGGTGGGCTCATCAACCGCAATTGCTGGAAGCGGCTCTGCTGCCGCGTCTGAAGTAATAGTTTCTCCAATGAAAATGTCTGGAAGTCCTGCAAGGATAACAATGTCCCCTGCCTGTGCTTCTGGAGTATCAACGCGTTCAAGACCTGCAAAGGTGAAGAGCTTGGTGAGCTTGCCGCTACGCGCTTCCCCATTTGGCTTCTTAACGATCACACTGTCGGTACCCTTAAGCACACCTTCGTAGATGCGTGCGATTGCAAGACGACCGAGGAAGTTATCGTAGCCGAGGTTAAAAACCTGTGCGCGTACTGGCTGCGGCACCATATCTTCTGTTGAAGCTGCAGGAACGTGGTCAAGAATCACATCGAGAAGCGGCGTAAGGTCTTTGCGCTCGTCTTCTAGTGATTTCATTGCAACACCTTCGCGACCAATTGCATACACCACAGGGAAATCTACCTGGGTATCGTTTGCACCAAGCTCAAGGAAGAGTTCGAGCACCTGCTCTTCTGAACGAGCTGCATCTGCTGCAGGCTTATCAATCTTGTTGAGTACGAGAATAGGTTTAAGACCAAGCTCAAGCGACTTCTTAAGAACGAATCGTGTCTGTGGCATCGGGCCTTCTTGCGCGTCCACAATAAGGAGCACAGAGTCAATCGAACGGAGCACACGCTCCACTTCTGAACCGAAGTCTGCGTGCCCTGGTGTGTCGACGATATTGATCTTCGTTCCCTTGTAGGTAATAGAAGCGTTCTTTGAG
>SCSO01000144.1 GCA_004297865.1 Legionella sp. | reverse complement strand
AATGTCGTTCTTTTCTCTTGGAGAAGTTGTATTATTTACCCGTCGAAGCTGTATTAGACGAAACATTTTGGCAGGCATTATGGTCCCATCCACATTTAAAAGGCTATTTTTAATATGACGGCAGCTCGAGTTTGGTCAATGGTATTCTCGCTAACTCTTTTAAGTAACTCCATATTGTTTGCAGCCGAGACGCCGGAAAATGAAGAGCCTGTGCTGCCCCCTGTGCCTATGGTGGGTAGCTGGACTTTTTCGGGGATGGTAAGTAATGAAAGTGGCGATCGTTATGGTTATTTCTTTCAAGTGCAACGCCAAGGCATTGATTTTCACACCAAAACCGCTTTAATTGATGGTCAAACCAATAAACTAGTTCTCTTTTATGAAGGGGATGAAAAAATCATGATGCCCACACAACTCAATTGGCATGTGGGGCGTTCCTTCATTCGTTACAATCCGATCAATGACAGTTGGGTTTTTGGAATGAAATCTGCCGACAATAAAGGCTTTAATTTTAAAGTCGATATGTTGAAGCAAACTCGTAAGGATAACGAGATTATAGAATTGCGTCCTGGGGTAGAGATGCAGGCGTTACAGACGAGTAGTTTGAATGGGCACATTGCTATGGGTGATGTAGAAGAACAATTTGTGACAGGAAATAATGCTTGGTTTGGTAAGTTATGGGTGAGTAAAGATCAGAAAAAAGCCCATGATGTGAGTACGACTTTTTGTCGTTTAAGCAATGAAAATGGTTTTTATTCTGCAAATATGAAAGAAGCCGATGCGACGAGAGCTGCGGTTGCGGGTTGGCGTGATGCTGCAGGTAATCACGTGAAAATGTCGCAATTTATTTCCATTAAACCTTTAGAAAATGATCAATGCCAATTGCATGTGGGTCTGCCTAAAGTGAATCTAAAACTTTTAAATAGCCTCAGCCTAACGCAATTGGATCTCCCCAAAGATACGAGCACAACGAAAAAACAATTATCTATCGCGGGTTTCTCCAAAGAAAATCCTAAAGGATTTTGTTTTGTCGCTGAGCAGTCCTTAAAACAGTTAGAACAGTTAGGTTAATGCTGGGGTTTTTCTGGTAGAAAACAGACAAGGCCACTGGCTATGACCAATGCTAAAGGAATAATGAACAAAGCCGTTTGATAATCTTCAAGTATGTACACTCCGGGAAGATCGCTGGATAAGTCCAACACATAGCCTACTAAGGGTTGTAATAAAGGCGCTGAAAGCATGGCTAAGGTGTTGGTGAAGCCGGTACAGGTAGCTAGAGAGTCGCTAGGCGCGAGTTCATTGGCTATGGAATAAGCTAACATGTAGGCTCCGCAACATAGTCCAATCGCGAAGAGTAATAATCCATATATAAAGAGATTGTGTATAGGAGCATACAAAGCTATCAGCATGAGTGCTGCGGTGGATAAGCAGGATAAGTGCAGTAAAGGTTTGCGCCGCGAAAAATACATGGATAATTGACCGAACAGAGGACAGCTTAGTCCGGCACCCAGTAGAACCATAGAAGTCAGAACACTGGATGTCCTAAGGTCGCAATTCAATTTGAGTTGCAAAAAAGGCACTGCCCAGAGTGCTGCGAATACCGTAATCACTGAAAATTCTAATCCCACAAATAAACCATTTATCCAGGCTAATTTATTTTTTAAAATGCTGAACAATTGTTTTTTGTATTGGTGCTCTTGATTGGTCGTGGGAATATGGTCTGGTATCAATTTCCAGCATAAAAAAGCAATGAGTAATCCCAGGACTCCCGCAGCATAAATAAAACTACGCCAGCCTAATTCATTGATCGTTGTTCCCATGCCAATCATGCCTACAACGGTTAAACTAAAACCTAGGGTTTCTGATAGGCCAATTAAAAAAGCGTAATATCGTAAGGGGAAATGTTGCCTTAGGAGTTGCGACATGCCAATGAAGGCAAAGGCTGAACCAGCACCGATGATGAGACGAGCAATGAATAGGCCCATGAATGTTTGGGCAGCGGCAAATATAAAACATCCAAGGGCACAGATGATGGCGTTGAGGTAAAGTAAGCGGCGCGTGTTGTAGCGGTCGAATAGCATACCTACGGGGATTTGCATGCTGGTGTAGATGTAGTAGAAGGCACTACTTAGAATACCTGCGCAGAGCGCGGAAAGGTGTTCTTCTTGCATGATGCTGCCGATGACTATACCGGAGGATAGTTGCAGAAAAAATTGGAAGAGTAGGAAGGATACGCCTACTAGCCAGATGAGGATGCTTTTTTTAGAGATTTTGGGTTGAGTCAAATTCATTGGCTGCGATAAAAAGTCGCTAATATAAAGGATTGTGGGGACGGTGTAAATAAAAATGAGTAGCCAAGCACCGTAGGTTGGGTCGGGACCCAACATAAACAATTTCATCTTCGCTCAAGATCATTATGTTGGGTCATGACCCAACCTACGAATTTGTTTTTCCCCTCAAGAGCTAACCTATAAAATTTTACAAGTTTTTGTAGGTTGGGTCGCGACCCAACAATTTTATTGATAGATTGTATCTAATAATCTAATATTAACTAATAGTTATTATCAATCGAAAGAAAACCATGAACCTTCGCGATCTGCAATACTTTGTAGTCCTGGCCGAACTAAAGCATTTCGGAGAAACTGCTAAACGATGTTTTGTTAGCCAACCCACTTTAAGTATGCAAATCAAAAAACTAGAAGAGACTTTGGGCGTTGCCTTATTCGAGCGGACTAACAAACAAGTGTTGTTAACGGATCAGGGTAAAGCGCTATTAAGTCGGGCTAAAATGATTTTAGGTTTGGTGGATGAGATTAAAGAGATAGCTAAACAATCGGGTGATCCTTTTGCTGGTGAATTACGTTTAGGGGTGATACCCACAGTTGCTCCTTATTTATTGCCTTTGCTTATGCCTTTTATTAATAAAAAATACCCGAATTTAAAAGTGTGGTTGGTGGAAGAACAAACTCAAAATTTACTGACTATGCTCGAAGATGGGGATTTGGATGCAGCCATTATGGCGCAACCGGTGGCGCGGGATTTTAGTTATCAAACTCTTTATGA
>SCSO01000143.1 GCA_004297865.1 Legionella sp. | reverse complement strand
AAAAACCTAACATGCCGTCGATAAAGCAAATAATCAACTGATACAACAAGCAAAAAAAGCCGATTAAGACAATTTGTTGCATCATAGAGAAAAATTGAAAACGTCGCGATCTAGTCGACGCAATCCAAGTCACTGTTAATAAGGCAAAGGAATGCTCACCAATTACTGTGGAGAGTAAAACATCCAACATCAAACCCACTAAGAGCAAAGTGGTGAGTTTAAAATTACCTGGTAAAAAATATTCAATATATAAGATAAGTAATAAAACCCAGGATGGACGAAAAGAAGAAATCATCTCCGGCAAGGGTAGAATGGATAAACCTAAGGCGGCAATGAATGCTAGCCCTAATCGCAATTGCAATCCATTCATGCAGTATTCTCCGCTGCGTTTAAGCGTTCGTTGATTTGTGCAGTTAATTGATCTTGCTCTGTATCTGACCATATTAATAACACTAAACGATTACGATTCAATAAAGCCACCGGACTCACTATCACTTTGACAAAATCTTCTCCGGGAATGCTGCTCACCCCTTCTACTCGACCCACAGGATAACCCTCAGGATATCTTCGCCCTAAACCAGATGTGACTAATACATCACCAGGATGAATAGAAGAGGTCTTGGGTAGGTTAATTAAAGATAATTCATCAATATGATTAGTCCCTACCAGAATTGCGCGTTCACCGGTACGATTATTGCGCACAGGCACGGCACTTTTTGAATCAGATATTAGCAGAATACTACTGGTCATCGGTCCTACATCAATCACTTGCCCCATGACACCTTTAGCATCCAACACGGGCTGACCTATGTACACTCCGTCGCGCTTTCCTTTGTTTAACACCACGATTTGGCGTGCGCTACTGGTATCTACAGCCAAAATTTGTGCGGCCATGGCTCGCATGTTGGCTTTAGATGATGTAAGGAGCAATTCTTTTAATTGCGAGTTTTCTTTTTGGATGACCAAAGATTTTTGTAGTTCTGCTTCTAAAAGGGTTTGCTGATATCTTAATTTAATATTTTCATCAATTAGAGCTTTCTTAGCACTAACCAAAGATTGCACCCAACCGACGACGCGGACCGGATAGTCGACTGTGTATTGAAGAGGAGAAACAATCAGGGAGAAACCACTACGAACATTATCTAAATAATGATAGCGATAATCAGAAAACATCAAACCAATAGAAAACACTAGAGCGAGGGCAAAGCCCAATGGACTATGCCCGCTCTTGATAAATAAACGACTATGTTTGTTATTCTGTTGAGAGGAAATCACCGCCACGCAAATCCATGGTTTCTAGAGCTTTACCACCACCACGAGCAACGCAAGTTAATGGATCTTCAGCTATTAATACAGGTAATCCTGTCTCTTCCATAAGTAAGGTGTCAATGTTTTTCAACAGAGCACCGCCACCAGTTAAGACCATACCACGCTCAGCAATATCTGCTGCTAATTCAGGTGGAGCTAATTCTAAAGCTGCACGAACTGCACCTACAATACCTGATAAAGGCTCTTGTAAGGCTTCAAGAATTTCAGCGCTAGTTAGAGTAAAGCTACGCGGAACCCCTTCTGCCAAATTACGACCACGCACTTCGATTTCGAATAAATCGCGGCTGGGGAATGCAGAACCAATTTCATGTTTGATGCGCTCAGCAGTAGTTTCACCGATTAAAGTACCGTAATTACGACGAACATAAGACACAATGGCATCATCAAATTTATCACCGCCTATACGCACTGATTGATGATACACAATACCACTTAGAGAAATAATCGCCACTTCAGTGGTGCCCCCACCGATATCAACGACCATAGAACCACTGGCCTCTTCGACTGGCATTCCTGAACCTAAGGCCGCAGCCATTGGCTCTTCAATTAAGAAGACTTCACGTGCACCCGCACCCATAGCCGATTCGCGAATTGCGCGACGCTCAACTTGTGTTGACCCGCAGGGAACACAAACAAGCACTCTTGGGCTGGGACGTAAAAACTTGTTTTCATGCACTTTGTGAATAAAATGCTGTAACATTTTTTCGGTAACAAAGAAATCCGCAATCACCCCATCTTTCATGGGTCTAATCGCATTAATATTGCCCGGAGTACGCCCTAGCATTCTTTTTGCTTCAAGCCCTACCGCAGCAACACGCTTTTGCCCGGACTCATTTCGCAAAGCAACAACGGAAGGTTCATTAAGAACGATTCCCTTGTCTCTTACATAAATCAATGTATTGGCTGTTCCTAAATCTATTGAAAGATCATTAGAGAACACACCCCGTAATTTTCTGAACATATATGGCACTACCTCATTCTTCTTTTTTGAGTTACTTTATCCTATATTTGCTTAAAAATCGACAGTTCTAAGTAAGAATTTCAAATATTTACTCTTGACTTGCTTTGGCCTGACAATACAGCGGTATGGGGGGGAAGCTGACGGGCTTCGCTTTGCTGTAGCCTGTATTAGACGAAGTCGTAATACAGGCTAGATTTCAATGTCTGACTTATCCGAAAGTCATATCAAAAACATCATCACTAGCAAAAGCCTCAGCGTATAATTGGGTCTTCGATTTGGTTTTGCCAAAAAGACCATGTTTAATGGCTGAACCCACACCATCTCTCTGTTGCGCCTCTTCACAACCAATTTCTTTTACTCGAGCCAGTGCCTCAACGTGGGTTAACCTTCTCTGGGCTCTATTTTGCAAAACAGCGGCCTGATTAGCAATGAATCCTGGGAAATTCCAAAAGGTGCTCTTGTAAAAATATTGCTGGGTGCTAGCTTCAGTCGGCCATTGGGTCTGAGTAATTTTTGTCTTAATTTTTCCTAAAACCACCTTAGCTTTGAATTCTTCTTCAGTAAATACTTGTTGTTGGAGCATTTTTACTTCCGCGGGGAGTAATAATTTTTTTAATTCCCGCCAATCCCAGGGATATTTTTTATACAGAGTACGTAAATCTTCCTGACCTGCAAAAGTTTGTAATAACTCAAATCGGTTCGCAGTAGGGGCTGTTTTTAGCAAATTCATAAACGCAATTTTTTTATCAATCAACGCCGACTTGTCTTCACGAAGAAATTCCCAAAGCGGCTGCACGCAAGCAGGGTTATCAAGGAGTAGTTGGCGATAAGTTTTTACATTTCTTTTGTTCAATAGCGCGGTGGTTTCCAACAAAGTAACCCAGTGTTTATCGGGTTGTTTTTGTTGTTGTAAAAGAATGTCCTCATACAAATTCAAGAAGACAGGAAACTTGTCGGAATTATGGCGCAAATAATCTCTTAATATCCGCCGCAATTGGTCATTTACCAACATGTCATTAGTGAGTTTTCTTTTAAAATCACAATTAAATAGAATCGAAAAATCACTAACCAGCTCACGGTTTTCTGCCATATTGGCATAGAGATTACTAAATCCAAGTTTTTTCATCTCTTTAATTAGTCGTATAGCGCTTAAACCATTTTTAGGTTGGAAGCGAAGTAAATACTCCAAAAAAGCAGCATTCTCGATCCCTTCATCCATTAATAAATTGGCCAAACTTATAGATAGCGGATTAATAACTAGTGCAAAAAAGAGAGAACTTGGGCAATTTTCAAAATGTCTCCCTGCACGCATCATCGTATTAGCTAGTTCGGAATTGGTTAAAACGTTTTGATAATATTTATCCATTCTATTGGGGAAAAACTCCATTTGTGGATGCGGTAAATAACCAAAAGAATGAATTAGATCAAAATAAGCAAATCGATAATTCCGCAATAAATTAATCGCAAAAAGTTGTGCTGCATTCGTAAAGAGTTTTTCTACAAATTGCCCAAGTCCCTCACGGGTGAGTTCAAGAACATTTTGCGCTTCATAAAAATTGAGAACCCGGGAATAGTATAGAGAGAGACCTAATCGTTTGAGACAAACTAGAGCACTGTCGGAAGCATGAGAACTTGATTGATCTAAAAATTCAAGAAATTGCTGATCTTGGCTATAAACATCTAGCATTTGGAGACAATTCGTTCGACTTAAAGCAGCGACTAGATGAATACGTTGCGGGTTAGCAAGGATAGATGCAATTTGTTTTTGTTTTTTTGCAAAATAAAGCCCAACTATAGCCTCAGCCACGTTTGGCGAATTCACAATTTGTACTTGCTCAATCTTTAATTTTAATTTGGCACAAATAAGTAAGGCGGTGAGCATCAAAGCAGTCATTCGCTCATGATGATGATTAGGTGGTTGGATATTAGTTGAAGAAGTATCCACATAAGTTTTTAATTGCAAATCTTGTAATTCAGCTTCAATAAAAATCCCCCTATGCATCGTTTGAGGAACAAAGCCCGTCTTACAAAAGAAAGTGGTTGGCATATACAAAATGCGCTTTAATGCAATAATGTCATGTTGTATTCCTGTTAGCTTTTCCCCTGCATAAGCAGACCAATCCAAAAAATCAGGATTAGTATCTGTTTCGGCTGTGGGTTGATACGTTGCAGAATTGAAATCTACGATATGTACATTCCTATTTTTCTCAACTAGCACATTCCAAGGATGTAAATTCAAATGCGCATACTGTGCATGGGTTTCTGAGGCTGTACCCTCATGCAACCGATGTACTTGCCAGCAAAGGTTTATCGCTATATCTAAACGTTGTTCAATCGTTAATTTTCTATCTATCAGGCGATTGTATAAGTTATCACCCCAATAAGGCATCACTATATAATGTAGTGAATCTGAGGGCATATGTGCATCAATAAGCATCGACAAGTCATCTAAAATATTAACTTCGAAATAACTGCTGAAAGGCTGCACTATTTTAATAACAAATAATTGTCCTTGTTCATTTTTAGCAAGTTGTAAATTAGCATTTTCATTGGTAATGAGCGCATTGCCTGCAGCAATCGCATAGATCTGATCGGAAATTCTGATAAAAGTAGGTTGCGTGCTATTACTGGTGTCATCGCTGGTTTTAGGAAGGGGATAAATAGTTCCGTCGGCTGCATTTTTTAAGAGTCGGCGAGCAATATTCCATTCTGCTTCTGTTACATCAAAGTCCTTCATTGTTAATCTGCCTCCACTAATCTGAGAAACTGGATCTCACTATTTAAAGCAGCCCAAATTAACACAAATTAGTAAGCTTTAAAACAAATCAAAATCTAATGTTTCATCCGTCTCAAAGGATTGGGGAAAAGTATGCAAACTTGCAAAAACCATCCTCTTAAGTTGCAGTTTGAATTTCAAAAATTAGCCCCGAACATGTTTAAGCAAAAGACTGTCTGCAATATTTATTGACTTGAATAAATTCTTGTAATAAAAGGAAAATGAACTTTTTATAGGACTAAATTGGGAGCTGTATATGAGACATCGTTTTAGTAATCTGGGTAATTACGTTTCGGAACAAATCGATAAGGAGCTTAAGGAGCTTCCTCAGATAACTACTGAAGTCGATCTGAGTCGCAATGAATTAAATAAACTTTCTGTAGCTCAGATCGTTAAAATATTGAAAACATTTCCCCCTTCTGTGCACACTGTGGATTTGTCCTATAATTCGCTTAATAATTTCAGACCTGATCAATGGGTGGAAATACTACAGGCCTTAGGTCCTAATGTTAAGAAATTGAAATTAAGCGGAAACGAGTTACATACTGAGTACTCCTGGTCTAAAGAAAGTCTTTCAGCAGATGGTTTAAAAAAAATTTTTGCGGCTATTCCTCGAACAGTTATAGATTTGGATATTAGTGCAAACAATCTAGGTCAATTCCAGAAAAATGAATTTATTGGTATTTTAGGAGCACTACCTCCGCTAGAACGTTTGGATATTAGTCATAATGAGCTCGGAAAATTACAAACTGATTTAATTGAAGTTTTGAAAATACTAACTTCACTTAAAAGACTGATTCTCAGTAACAATAATATTGGCGACCTTACTGATAAATATTTGCAAGCGTTATTTAAGAATTTATCTAGATCCTTGACCTTCCTTGATATGACTAATTGTAATTTAGGGGCGTTTAAATCTTCTGTAGATCTTACAAAATCAATGCAGGATTTACCGCCATCTTTAGTGTTACTGGATATTTCTGATAGAAATAGTTGGTTAGAAAAGCAAGACGAAATGGATACATTTATCAAAGGTCTTCCAAAGCAAATAAGAGGAGTGCGAACCGGACGGAACTACTTAGTTACCGATTATTATGCCTCTTGGGACGCACCCTTTTTAAGCCCATCTATCCTTAGAATTCGTGCGGAAATAAGGGTATTACAAGCTGCGCAAACAGGAATGTTAGTTAAAACAGGAGTAGCTAAACCCAGTACTTCAAAAATAGAACTACTTCGGGATTTAGAGTCTATTTTTACAAGGGATCTTGAAAAAATGGTCAAAGATAGCGGAAGTCCTTCTGATGAATTACTAAGTGACTTACGTAATTGGGATAATAATCATGCAAAAGCGTTTGCAGAGCCCAGGAATAGATTTTCTGGTATGTTTGGAAGCTCAGGACCAACTAATACGCAGAAAATGATTGAGGAGATTTTTGGTCGGATGGGGTTAACTAATGCACCTGTCGCAGAGGCTGATGGGCCGACGTAAGGTGGTAGGTGTGTAAAGCTTTTGTAGGTTGGGTCGCGACCCAACATAACCATTTCACCTTCTCACAAGATCTTTATGTTGGGTCATGACCCAACCTACGAATTTTTTCGTGCCCGTGAGCGTGCCCGTCTTTGAATATTGCACAATACCGGGCACGTTCACGAAAACCCTTCCTTCAAGGGTATTTAATTACATGAACTCGTTTCCACGCCTACTTGATTGAAGGCATTGCTCACCGCTTTTTGATCATAATGATAATCTTTAGCTGCTTGCAAAACACCACAAGCTCCGGCTTCAAAATCAGTGTATTCGGTCCAATAAAAACGATTCGCTTGCACCATCACATCAAAGGCTTTTTTTACATCCCAACCTTCTGTGCTAGCTAAAAGATAAAAAGCACGGTTGTATACGCCGCTACTGTGATGCACATCTAGGCCATAGTGATAGTCGTTAGCATTATCGATAGAACATGGAAAGGATGGAGAAGTACAATCCTTTTTAGGTTCATCCATATAACGAAGCGCATTGCCCTCGGTTTTATAAACATCTGAACCTATTTTGGTTTCCAATTGACCGGTGGTATAAAAGATCACCGCTGCATGAGCCATGTCGGAAAAGGCTTCATCGATACCACCGGATTGACCTTCATACGCAAGATGAGAATGTTGCGATGTAAATCCATGTCCTAATTCATGGGCAGTAATTCCCAAAGTAGTCACTGGAAACCAATCCTCGCTGCCATCTCCAAAATACATCGTTTCTTTTCTTTCACTCCAGCCCGCATTCTCACCCATAGGATCATGAGTTTCCGCTTTAATCATCATGGGTTTACCATTTTTCGCTAATAAAGGAATTTGGTACCAATTTTCGTACATTTCATTTATAACTTTAGCTGAGAACATCACGTCATTATTAGGTGAATATCCACCGTTGATTTGGTCAAAATCACCCGACCAATACAAATTATTATGTTCAGGAGTTGCTTCTTCACAGGTAAATTGCGGTGTTTGCCTATTGCGAGCATCGATGATATTGATAAATGAATTACGCATAAAACACTGTTTAGTACTCGGATCCCGTTCTACAGGGAAACCAGATAGCTGTCCTTTACTACCATCATAAACCAAGGGAGTACGCAAATTACCACCTAGACCACCAGCTTGCACATGCTCAATGGCGGAGGTTTTAAGATTGTTCCAACTTTTATAAATATGGAAGTTTACCGCATCTACTAGATAAGTAGGATTAGCTAAACGGCCGTTTATACGTACGCTAGCCTCTACTTGGAAAGCCCAGTGGGCTTTATTTTGTTGGTCAATATGGACTAAAAGTTCCGTGAATTTATCTTCCACTTCCACGCGAGTGTCATTTTTAGTCTCAAAATCTTCTATAGCTGCTGCGAAGGCTTTTTCTGCTTGCGCTGCAGTAAAGATTTCTTTAGGTGGTTTATTTAAGTCTTGCTCTAAACCTTGATAAAAGGTGCCGTTCATAGATGTTTTCGTGTCAGCAGATTTCAACATCGTGCGCAGTTTCTTATTTTCTCCCTGTGGGGTATGAACGACGGCGTCAGCTCCTAAAACGCGGTATCCGGAATATTGTTGTTGGATGCGAATATGTTTAGTTTGATTAAAATCAATTTCTTCATTGATTTCTTTAATCGTTGCGCCTTTGGTAGAACTGCTTAAGGCAGCGTTTTTAGGAAGAATGGAATTTAAATAACTGAGCTTGTGCTTGCTCAGATCGATAGGTTGGGCAGCAAAAACCGGCATAGCCATAACACAAAGGGTAGCAGCTAGGCTTAGTTGACTCAATTTAGTCTTCATTTGTCTCTTCTTAAGTTTGTGAACGTACAATATTGTCTGTCCATAGGGCTCAGGAAGAGCGATTCCTTAAATGGTTTGAAAACCAATTTGTCGGATTATAAGAGGATTACCCAGTGTGGGTCAATATTAAACAATAAAGTAACTCCGGAGGAAAAAGTTGGTTGGGTCGTGACCCAACATAAAATTCTTGAGTGAATATGAGATGGTCTTGTTGGGTCTCGACCCAACCTACATGGCTATATGGCTCAACGCCCATCTAAGGCATTGCCATTGTCGAACTTTTTTGATCCTTTACGCCAGCCACAGCCCTAATATCATTGTCAAAGAAACCTCGGTAACTTCTCCCTGCAACTGAAGGGCACAATAAAAGCAATAATAGTTGCGGTTGCCTATGACCAACCAGAAGAGCAAACAAAAAATCAACTAAAGCTTTCTCCTTTTTAGCATTCGCATCTCTTCGGAAAATTTGCTCCTCCATGGGTACAATATTATTTTGCTTTCTTAACCATTTCTCATCAGGAGTATATTTAGGTTGCAGGGTTCTTGATTGCGCGTGTTTAGGTCGCAGGTGCTTTCCAGCATGCGAAGTTTGTGAGTTATTTCCTTTCATAAACAACCTCAATTAGAAAAATTTAAGCATATCTTAATGAATTTACAGTTTATTTCAATGATAATAATCTACTTTCCTCTTCAGCTAATAAGGATTGATTTGAGCTTATGAGATAGCTTGAGGCGCCATACAGTAAGATCATGCCTAAATAAGCACAAAGGATAATTGGTGCAGGGCTGGTTATTAGAAGAAATAAGCCTAAAGGCGCATAAACATGGTTTAATACCATTTGGTTTAAATCATCCCAACGAGCCAAGGTCTGCCTTTGTTCAGCTAGTAAACGTTTGGTTATACTCATCTCCGCTTCTTGCATTAATAAAGCGCTATCTTTTTGAAAATCCAGCCAAAGCCTAATCAAAGCACTAATTAATACCACCACTGACAATGTGGGTGCTATGGGAATGGTTAAAATGGCAAAAGAATATTGGGCAAACACACTTACTACTAAGATCAGAGTCAGTAATCCTCGAATAAAATTCCATTTTTTATGTTCCCATTCAATTTCCATGCGAGCCCGCTCTTTAGCGTCTGCTTGAGCCATTTTGTGTTCATAATCATGGTTACTTTCAACAAATCGCACTATCAACACGATTAGATCAATAGCATTACCTATGGTTTCGAATTGTAGGCCTAACATCCCTGCAGCTTGAGAGTTGGCAAAGCTTAACCAATAAAATTGACTCAAATTGACCGAAAACCATAGTAAATCATTGGCTAGTTCGTAATAGATTTGCTGTAGGGTCTTTTCCGTATCCGGCTTTGCTGAATCGGTGAGTAACTCCGCAAGCAATCCTAAATTAAAGGTCATTCGTGCAAAATACAAAGAAAAGCTCAAATACCCCATCCCTTTATCAATGGGAGCAATATTACGTACCAAGGGATGACCCTGTGCTATAAATTTAGCTAAGCCCTTATTCCTATTGAGATGTAAGCGTTGACCATTCACAGCAGTGATTTTTTGGTTGAAAAAAGTTAGCGATTGGGCAAATTCCGATGGATAATTGGACATATTAAGCTCAAATAAGGTAAACATTGAACCATGATAAGACTTTGACTCTGACTAAACGATGACCGCTAAATGACAAAATTGTAATCATATTTACTTCTTTATTTACAGAAAATCAGGTATAATTGGGTATATTTTAAACAGAAATGGCTTATGCGCTTATTAATAGTCGAAGATCAAAAACGCACCGCAGACTTCATTTGTAAAGGCTTCCGTGAATACCAATTTCAGGCCGATGCCGTTTATGATGGCGCCGAGGCGCTTTACCATATTAGCGAATACCCTTACGATGCCGTCATTTTAGACGTCATGCTGCCTATAATGGATGGCTGGACAGTGTTGGAGAAGATTCGGGAATTAAAACCACAACTACCGGTTTTAATGCTTTCTGCTTGCGATAGCGTCGAAAGTCGCGTTAAAGGCCTGGAAATGGGCGCTCATGATTATCTTATAAAGCCTTTTTCTTTTAGTGAGCTTCTCGCTCGAGTAAAAACCTTATTGCGTTGTCGGCCTTATGAAAACCCTACTCTTTTGAGTATTAATGATTTAGTCCTAAATTTACCCAAACATACCGCAGAGCGTGCCGGGAAAAGAATTCCGCTTACAGCTAAAGAATTCATGTTGTTAGCTTATATGTTAAGACACCAAGGTGAAGTGCTCTCGCGCACTATGCTAGCAGAGCATGTTTGGGACATTCATTTTGATAGCAATACTAATGTCATCGACGTGGCTATCAAGCGTTTACGTGAAAAAATTGATCAAGGGCATGATATTCCTTTAATTCATACTGTTCGAGGAGTAGGCTATGTCTTGGACATTCGTTAAGCGACTCTCTATTACGAATCGTTTACTGGCTATTTTTATTTCCGCCATTTTGTTGATTCTTACTCTGATTACACTTTTAGTTTATCCACCCATGCATAGTCTGCTTCATCATGCCAAAATGAATCATGAAGCCTATAGTTCTTGGTTAACCCAGGTATGTATTAATAAGCTATTCATCGGCATATGGCTGTCCGCCTTGATCATGATTATTGTAAGCTATTGGTTAGCAAAGAAAAGCATGCGCCCTATTGAAGAGTTTTCTAAAGAATTAACTATGATCAATGCGCGTACTTTAGATAAACGCTTACCGGTTGCGCAATATCCTCGCGAACTTCAAGAGTTAGCTGCCACTTGTAATGAAATGTTATTACGTATAGAAAAAGGGGTGTCGCATATTAAACAATTTTCTACGGCAATGGCCCATGAGTTACGTAACCCTTTGCATTATTTGCGTAATGCTGCAGAAATAACATTAACAAAGCCGCAATCCATAGAAGGTTATCAACTTTTTATCCAAAACCAACTCGATGAATACCATCATTTAACCCAACTTATCGATAATCTTTTATTTTTAGCACGTAGCGAACGTAGGCAATTGCAATTAAAGCCTCAAGAAATCTCCGCAAAATCTTTAATTCAATCGGTCATTGAGTATTATTTACCCGCTGCCGAAGAGAAAAAAATTAGCATCTCTCTGGAAGGCGATAGTTTAATCTATGTGGATCCACAATTATTTAAACGGGTTATTGCTAATCTTTTGGATAATAGCCTAGCCTACACCAATGCCGGTGGCACTATAACCCTTCACATTGAGCAAACGACAAAAACCCAAGTGCAAATCCGGGTTGAAGATAACGGTATTGGTATCGATGCAGACCATCTCCCCTTCTTGACTCAAGGTTTTTATCGAGTGAATCCGCAGAATAACGAGGGCAATGCAGGTTTAGGATTGGGGCTGGCTATTGCGCAATCCATTTTGGAAAATCATCGGGCGGAGCTTAAAATTGCAAGTCAATTAGGTCTTGGTACTTGCGTTATTCTAAATTTGTTAATCCAACAAAAATAAAATTAATAGCAAAAACGCTTGAATTAATGTCATAATAGGGTATTATCTCGGGCGATTTGCGGGCCGTTAGCTCAGGTGGTAGAGCAGGAGGCTTTTAACCTCTGTGTCATAAGTTCGAATCTTATACGGCCCACCATTCACACCCTTTCTTTATGCAATTGACATCTTATCCAAAGCAAACTGACTTGCCTGTGCCAACACGGAACTTCGCCGTTTAGCACTTTCAACTCCGGGCTGATCGAAAGGATTAATATTCCAAATCACGCTTTGGATGAAAATTTTATGTTCGTAGAGTGCCACTAAACTGCCTAAAGAATAAGGCGTGCATTCCGATAAGATCAAATGATTAATAGGCATTTTTCCTGGAATGTAACCATTAGGATTGTTCATCGATTCAACCCCTTCACTCAACACGCGCAGCTTGTCTTCGCAAATGAGATTGATCATTTCTTCATGATTAGTATTTAAAGAAATGAACTCCCCTGCACAACGATGAGTTCCCTGGGCTAATAATTGCAGATAGCTATGTTGTGCTTGATTTCCTAGGCCACCCCAAACAATGGGGCCGGTGGCAAAATTTACTGCTTTACCTTGTCTATCTAAGGATTTGCCATTGCTTTCCATATCCAATTGTTGCAAATAAGGAATAAAATATTCTAAGCGTTTGCTGTACGCTAAAACCAGCAAGGTATGAATATTAAGAAAATTATTATTCCAAATGCCTAATAAGGCTAAAAGGACAGGAATATTTTCCGCGAAATCCGCTTCTTGGACATGTTGGTCCATGACCTGTGCACCCTTTAATAACTGCTCGAATTGCTCATAACCTATGGCTATTGCGGTAAT
>SCSO01000142.1 GCA_004297865.1 Legionella sp. | reverse complement strand
TATGCTGATGGAATGTCTAAGTGCAGGTCGCGCCATTTCCTTACCCTCTAGTGCTTCTGGTGGGGCGCAAGTTGTAGCTTTAGCCTCAGGTGCTTATGCGCGTATTCGTAAACAATTTAATCAGCCTATTGGTAAGTTTGAAGGTATAGAAGAGCCTTTAGCACGTATTGCTGCCAATACTTATATCATCGATGCGTCTTTAATCATGGCGGCAGCTGCGATTGATAACGGAGCTAAACCATCGGTTGCTGGAGCTATCTTAAAGTATCATTCCACTGAGCGTGCACGTCAAATGGCTTTGGATGCTATGGATATTCATGGCGGTAAGGGTATTTGTCTTGGTCCGAATAATTATTTAGGTCGTGGCTATCAAAGTATGCCTATTGGTATTACCGTTGAAGGGGCTAATATATTAACGCGAAGTCTAATCATCTTTGGTCAGGGTGCAATCCGTTGCCATCCTTATATTTTCCAAGAGATGGAAAGTGTGAGATCTAAAGATTTAGATCTTTTTGATCAAGCATTCTTTGGACACATGGGTTTTATTCTCGCAAATTTCACTAAGTCATTACTCTTTGCCTTTACTGACGCGCATTTCACTAAAACGCCAAGTAGTCATGTGAAGCGTTATTATCAATTAGTTCACAAATACAGTAGTAATTTAGCGTTCTTAGCTGATTTTTCTATGATAGTTATGGGCGGTGAGCTCAAGCGTCGTGAGAAATTGTCTGCTCGTTTAGGAGATATGCTAAGTTGCTTATATATGACTTCTGCGGTATTGAAACGTTATCATGAAGACGGTGAACCAACAGCTGACTTACCGGTTGTTGAATGGAGCTGTCAACAATTACTGCATGAATGTGAAGAAGCGATGCAGGGCGTTTTAATTAATTTCCCTGCTCGTTGGGCAAGAATCTTTTTACAATTGGTTCTAAAACCTTTTGGTAATCGTCGACATATTCCTAATGATCATTTAGGACATAAATTAGCGCGAATCCTGACTGAGCCTAATGAAACTCGTTCACGTTTAACGCGCTTGGTTTACTCAGAAGCAAATGAAAATTGTCCATTGGGTCGAATGGAAGAGGCGTTTCATAAAATTTGCGCCGTAGAAGAATTAGAGCGTAAAGTCATGAAGGAAGTGAAGAACAATAGTTTAAAATCGCTAACCTTTATGGAGCAAATTGATGAAGCTTTAAAATGCAATATCATCACTCCAGCAGAAGCCAAGCATTTGAAGGAATCTGAAATCGCTCGTCAAGAGGTGATTAGTGTGGATGATTTCAGTGATGATGAATTGCGTCGTGCTCCAGTTGCTGGCGAGAGTAAAGTAAGAAAAAAGTTCGTAGCGAAGGATGAGGCTGAGACGGCATAGAGGTTTTGCCGTCTCTATGTCTTTACTTCAATTTATTAGCGTTCGCGTAATCGTGCCCGGGCACGATTACGGGCTGAGGTATCCCCACAAATTTCTAATGTTGTCATTCCCGCTCGAATAGCATTCAAATGTGGCAATCTACTATCAGGCGGGAATCTATTACGATTCTTTAAAGTGTCGCTATGGATTCCCGCTTGAGAGAGTTGAGCTCCTTTAGAGTTCATGATGAGCGAGAATGACACTGTTTTAATTCGTGGGTATACATCAGCTCACGGTCACGAAAAAAAGTTGTGGTTGGGTCTCGACCCAACGTACAAAAATACCAAATACTAGATCAATCTAATTAGATAAAACACAAAAATTAAAAGATAAAAAGACAGGTGCAGAGCTTAGGGGCTTTGCAAAAAAGAAAGGCTGTAGAAATACATTAAGCTTCTTCTAAAGCCTCTTCTGGCATAGTAATATTCAGTTCGAGTACGGCACTATCACCCATGCGCTCTAGATGCACACTCACTTTATCACGAGAAATATTGACGTATTTAGCAATTACTGCAAGAATTTCTTCTTGCAGCTTTGGTAAATAATCAGGAGTATTACGTTGCGAGCGTTCATGAGAAATAATGATCTGCAAACGTTCCTTAGCAACAGAAGCAGTAGAATTTCTTCTGCGTAAATAATTAAATATACTCATGCTGTCACTTCCTCCTTATTTTTTCCGAACAAGCGACGCAATATGCCACGGCGATCATTGCTAATAAACTTCATAGGTCTGTCTTCGCCAAGAAAACGAGCAATAGCATCCTGATAAGCAACACCCGCATCACTCAGTTCATCAAGAATCACTGGGGTTCCAGTGTTTGATGCTTTAAGTACAGATTTTGATTCAGGAATAACACCGATTAAAGGAATAGCTAGTATTTCTTTCACATCGTTAACCGATAGCATTTCACCACGCTCAACACGCTCAGGATCATAACGAGTGAGTAATAAATGTTCTTGAATGGGAGTTCTGTTTTCAATAGCTCTTTTGGTCTTACTCGCCAAAATGCCTAAAATTCTGTCGGAATCACGAACGGAAGACACTTCAGGATTGGTTACTACAATAGCATGATCAGCAAAATACATAGCCATTAAAGCACCAGTTTCAATTCCTGCTGGAGAATCGCAAATGATAAATTCGAAATCTTTTGCTAATTCATTTAAGGTCTTTTCCACGCCTTCAAGGGTCAACGCATCTTTATCGCGTGTTTGGGAAGCGGGTAAAATGTGTAAATTAGGAACACGCTTATCTTTGATTAATGCTTGGTTAAGACTTGCCTCGCCATTTATGACATTCACAAAATCATATACGACTCGTCTTTCGCAACCCATAATGATATCCAAGTTTCTTAAACCGATATCAAAATCGATAACGACAGTCTTATGCCCTAAAAGAGCCAAACCTGAAGAAATCGCTGCTGAAGAAGTAGTTTTCCCTACTCCACCCTTACCTGATGTTATTACGATTATTTTAGCCAACGCTGAACCCTTCCTGTTATTTTTATCGATTCAACACAATATTTAAACAACAGTTTACACGTTATTGCTTAAGTAATTCAAGCGGCCAAGAACCGCAATTCACATTTAATTAAAAATAATTTGATTTGTAGGACTATGTATCCCTAACTTTACCATTCAAGCGAATGGATTTGTTAAATAAATGAATTGAATGTTTAACTCTTTGAATATTTGTAGTAAACTATACGGTTAATTAAAACTGCCGGAGTGGGAATCTATGGCTCTTTCTATTATTCAACAAGCACTTACCTTTGATGACGTCCTTCTTGTGCCTGCCCATTCGTTAATTTTGCCCAAAGAAGTCGCTCTAAAAACCCAATTAACTCGCGAGATTAGTCTCAACATGCCGTTGATTTCAGCTGCTATGGATACGGTGACCGAAGCTCGTTTAGCCATCGCTATGGCTCAGGAAGGGGGCATTGGGATTATTCATAAAAATATGAGCGTTACTGAGCAGGCTGATCAGGTTCGTCGTGTTAAAAAGTTTGAAAGCGGTATGGTTAAAGATCCCGTCACCGTTACTCCTGATTTAACTGTAAAAGAATTATTAGAGGTTATGACCAATCATAATTTCTCCGGTGTTCCCGTCGTTGATGGTGAGCATTTAGTAGGCATAGTGACAAGCAGAGATATCCGTTTTGAAACCAATTTAGAGCTTACTGTTGCCCAAGTAATGACTCCTAAAAATCGCTTAGTGACTGTGAAAGAAGGTGCTAGTCGTGAGCAGGTACAAAGTTTATTGCATAAACATCGTATAGAGAAACTCTTAGTGGTTAATGATGATTTTGCATTACGCGGTTTGATTACTGTAAAAGATATCCAAAAAGCTAAAGACAATCCCTATGCTTGTAAAGATGGTTCCGAACAATTACGTGTAGGCGCCGCGGTAGGTGTGGGAGAGGGTACTGAAGAACGAGTAGCTGCCTTAGTGGATGCGGGTGTAGACGTGCTAGTGGTCGATACAGCTCATGGTCATTCGCAAGGGGTTATTGACCGAGTGAAATGGATTAAAAAGAATTATCCTACAGTGCAAGTTATCGGTGGCAATATTGCCACTGCCGCTGCAGCCAAAGATCTTCTGGTGGCAGGAGTTGATGCTGTCAAAGTGGGTATAGGTCCAGGCTCGATTTGTACCACGCGGATTGTAACTGGTGTTGGCGTACCGCAAATCACGGCTATAGCCAATGTAGCAGCTGCGCTTAAAGGGGAAATCCCAATTATTGCGGATGGAGGTATCCGGTTTTCAGGAGACGTAGCAAAAGCTTTGGCAGCAGGTGCTGACACGGTGATGTTAGGTGGCATGTTTGCGGGTACAGAAGAGTCTCCTGGAGAAATTGAACTTTATCAAGGTCGTACCTATAAAAGTTATCGTGGTATGGGATCCATAGGTGCAATGTCCTTAGCTCAAGGTTCCAGCGATCGCTACTTCCAAGACAATGCCCAAGGTGCCGAAAAATTAGTACCAGAAGGAATTGAAGGACGAGTTCCTTATAAAGGCCCTGTACAAACTATTATTCACCAATTATTGGGTGGATTGCGTTCTTGTATGGGTTATACCGGTTGCGCCAGCATTGCTGAATTGCATAGTAAAACGGAATTTGTGCAAGTGACCAATGCAGGAATGCGTGAATCGCATGTACATGATGTTAGCATCACTAAACAAGCCCCTAATTATCAGGTGGATGATTGATAATGACTGATCTAAAAGCAAATCCTCTTATTATTCTTGATTTTGGTTCGCAATACACCCAATTAATCGCGCGCCGAGTGCGTGAAATGGGGGTGTATTGTGAAATTCATTCGTATCTTTTAAGCGAAAATGATTTTAAACGATTAAATCCCTGTGGGATTATCCTTTCCGGTGGTCCCTCGACAGTGACTCACGTTGCTAACCCTCGGGCTCCTGAATGGGTATTTTCTGCGGGCTTACCCGTGTTGGGTATTTGTTATGGCATGCAAACCATGGCAGTACAATTAGGTGGCATAGTACAAACTTCTGATATACGAGAATTTGGTTACGCCGAATTACGGTTAAATGGCCAACCGAATGAATTATTTACGCATCTCGAGGATAGACGTTCTGAAACGGGTCAGTCTTTATTAGATGTTTGGATGAGCCATGGCGATAAAGTGACACAAATGCCTCTGGGTTTTGAAGTAATTTGTACTACCAACAATGCGCCCATTGCAGGAATGGCGGATATCTCTCGGCATTTTTATGGTTTGCAATTCCATCCGGAAGTCACCCATACACCTCAAGGTTTGAATATTTTACGCCGATTTGTCATCAATATTTGTCGCGCAGAAAGTGCCTGGACGCCGGAACATATAATCCAAGAATCTATCGCGAAAATTAAAAAAGAGGTTGGTTCTGCTAAAGTACTTCTCGGTTTATCTGGTGGAGTCGATTCTTCAGTGGTTGCAGCCCTATTACATCAAGCAATTGGCGACCAATTGGTTTGTGTTTTCGTTGATACGGGTTTATTGCGTTTGCATGAAGCAGAACAGGTGCAGGCTATGTTTGGCGAGCATTTGGGTATTCATCTCATCACCGTGAACGCAGCCGATAAATTTTTTCAAGCACTTAAAGGTATTAGCTGCCCTGAAGAAAAACGAAAAACGATTGGACGTTTATTTATCGAAGTTTTTGACGAAGAAGCTCAAAAGATCAAAGAAGTAACTTGGTTAGCGCAGGGCACTATTTATCCAGATGTTATTGAGTCAGCTGCGACAACGACTAATGGTGCTTCGGTTGTTATTAAATCGCATCATAATGTAGGTGGTCTTCCTGAGACTTTAAATTTAAAATTATTAGAGCCTATCCGTGAATTGTTTAAAGATGAAGTGCGCAAGGTAGGTTTAGAGTTAGGTTTACCTGCTGCGATGAATCATCGCAGCAGG
>SCSO01000498.1 GCA_004297865.1 Legionella sp. | reverse complement strand
GCTCGGGCCGGTACTGCTCGGGCTCTGGCTCGGCAAGCAGTTCGGCGCCAGCGCCTATGGCGCGATGCTGCTGGGCTACCTGCCCTGCCTGCTATCCAGCCGCGGTCAGGCTTTCTGCGACCTGGTGGCGCGCACCGAAGTGATCGAGCTGCCGCGCAACTGATCAGGGCATGCGCTGCAATCGCCAACTGCCGAGCGCGGCCCAGGCCAGCGTCGGCGTGCCAGCGGCCAGCAGCGGCGACCAGCCGTAGATCTGGCCCAGGCTCAGGCTGACGCGGTTGACCACGTAGAAGCCCACACCGAGCAGGATGCCGATCAGCAGCCGCTGGCCGGCGCCGCTGTCGCGCAGGCCGCCGAAGGCGAAGGGAACCGCGAACAGCGCCATCGCCATCACCGTCAGCGGCTCGAACAGCTTGCTCCACAGCTGCAGCCGGTATTGCTGGGCATCGAGCTGGTTCTCGTCGAGGTAGGCGATCAGCCGGCGCAGGCCGGCGACCGATAGCGCGTTGGCTTCCAGTACATAGAGGCGCAGCACGTTGGGGGTGATCTCGCCGAACCAGTCGACCCGCGCATGCTCGGCCACCCGCGTGCGGCCATCGGCTTCGACGCGGGTTTCCTTGACCTCTTCGAGCAGCCAGTGATCGCCCTCGTAGTGTGCCTGCGCAGCCGACAGCAGGGTCTCGATGCGCAGGTCCTTGTCGAGCCGGTACAGCTCCAGGCCCTTGACCCGGTCTTCCGCCACCAGCTTGTGGATGCGCAGCACGTGGTCGCCATCGCGTAGCCAGACCGTCTTACCCGTGCTGGCGGGCAGGCCGCGGGCGCGCGCCTTCACCTTGTCCGCCGCGCGTTCACCGGCCGGCGCCAGCACGTCGCTGACCACCCAGCCGGTCAGGCCCAGCGCACCACCGGCGAGCAGGGTCGCGGCGGCGATGCTGCGGATCGAGAAGCCGGCGGCGCGCATCGCGGTCAGCTCGCCCTGCCCGGACAGGATGCCCAGTCCCATCAGCGCACCGATCATCGCGACGATGGGCATCAGCAGCGCCAGCCCCGACGGCAGCTGAAAGAAGGTGCTGAGCAGCAACTGGGCGACGCCGAAGCCGCCCTTGCCGGTCTC
>SCSO01000141.1 GCA_004297865.1 Legionella sp. | reverse complement strand
TTTCCAAGCCCCCTACACCGCAACCATTGCTCATAAACTAGCAGAACAAGGCACCATCCTTTTAGGAAAAACCAATATGGATGAATTTGCTATGGGCTCAGCAAATGAAAACAGCTATTTTGGCTCTGTATTAAACCCCTGGGATAAACAACGGGTTCCCGGCGGCTCTTCCGGTGGTTCAGCTGCTGCGGTTGCGGCAGGTTTAGTGCCATTTGCCATAGGCTCAGATACTGGCGGCTCCATTCGCCAACCCGCAGCCTTTTGTGGAATCAGTGGTCTTAAACCCACCTATGGTTTAGTGTCACGTTTTGGGATGGTCGCTTTTGCTTCGAGTTTAGATCAAGCAGGACCTATGGCTAAAAGCGCAGAAGATTTAGCTTTAGTATTACAAGCTCTTGCAGGCTTTGATCCGCAGGATTCTACTTCGGTGGAGGCACCTGTACCTAATTACCTAGAAGAATTATCTAAACCCTTGGATAAATTACGTGTTGGTCTGCCCTCTTGTTTCTTTCAGCCCCAAGTGGAGCAAAGCATTCAGGACGCGATTTTAGCTGCTGTTAAAGTGTTTAAAGATCTTGGTGCAGAAATTATTGAGTTGGATCTTAAACTACAGCATTTATGGGTTCCTACTTATTACGTTGTAGCCTGTGCTGAAGCCTCCTCGAACCTCTCGCGTTATGATGGCTTACGTTTTGGATACCGCAGTGAAAAAAATTCCAGTTTAATAGAGTTAATAACGGCTTCGCGTAGTGAGGGTTTTGGCGCAGAAGTCAAGCGCCGTATATTAACCGGCACGCACGTGCTTTCTTCTGGTTATTTTGATGCTTATTATTTGCAAGCACAAAAAATCCGCCGACTCATTAAAAATGAATTAATTACTGCTTTGAGTTCTGTTGATCTCATTTTAGGACCGACCACCCCCACTACTGCCTTTAAATTAGGGGAAAAAATTGCCGATCCCATTCAAAATTACTTAGCCGATGTCTTTACCGTAGCAGCCAATTTGGCAGGGATTCCGGCACTTTCAATTCCCGCAGGTTTTGCAGAAGGTCTGCCCATAGGCATGCAATTGATGGGTAAACATTTTAGCGAAGTTCGTTTATTGAATGCGGCACATCATTATCAACAACAGACCAACTGGCACTTAGCCAGTCCAAAAATATAGGTGATTTATGGAATGGGATACCGTCATTGGTCTTGAAGTTCACGCACAACTAAGCACACAATCCAAACTTTTTTCCGGAGCCGCTACGGCTTTTGGTGCTGCTCCCAATTCGCAAACATGCTTTATTGATGCAGGTCTTCCAGGTGTGCTGCCCGTTTTAAATCAACAAGCGGTAGTCATGGCAATTCAATTTGGTTTAGCCATTCAGGGTGATATAAATGATCTATCACTCTTTGAACGTAAAAATTATTTTTACCCTGATTTACCCAAAGGCTATCAAATCAGTCAGTATCAAAAACCCATAGTGGGCAAAGGCCAATTAAGTGTACGCTTGGAAGATGGATCGGAGAAAATAGTTTACATTGATCGCGCACATCTAGAAGAAGATGCGGGTAAATCGTTGCATGAAATGCATAACGATTACAGTGGAATAGATCTTAATCGCGCTGGCACTCCGTTATTAGAAATCGTCACTGCACCTTGCATGTATTCCGCTGCTGAAGCAATTAGCTATTTAAAAGCCTTACATCAATTGGTGCGGTTTTTAGGAATTTGCGATGGGAATATGCAAGAAGGTTCATTTCGTTGTGATGTGAACTTGTCGCTTAAACCTAAAGGCTCAACTACTTTAGGTACGCGTACAGAATTAAAAAACTTAAACTCCTTTCGCTTCATTGAAAAAGCTATTGCATACGAACAAGCTCGGCATCAAGATTTATTGGAGAGCGGACAAAAAGTCATCCAACAAACTCGACTTTATAATCCTGATACCAATTCAACCCATGCCATGCGCGATAAAGAAAATGAAAACGACTATCGCTATTTTCCTGATCCAGATTTATTACCTGTGCAAGTGACGCGTTATCAAATCGCAGAGATTAAAAGAACCCTCCCTGCTTTACCCGAGCAAGTTAGAGCTCATTTACAACAAGTGCCCGGACTTAACGAAGAAGATATCGCTTTTATTCTTTCTTCACCTGCGGCTTATCAATTTTATCAAACGATTAAGAGCCTAAGTCAGGCAGGCGATAAATTGATCATTAATTGGATTAAAGGGTCTTATACCGCTGCTTTAAACGAGCAAGGTTTAAGCTTTGATAAATCGCCGATTTCTGCACAAACCATGGCAAAGTTTCTGGATAAATTACACAACAATAGCCTTTCTTCACACAATGCCAAAAGTGTATTTAATTTTCTTTGGGCTGGTGAGGAAGACATTGACGCAATTATTGCCCGCGAAGGCTACCAGCAGGTGAATGATAGCGCTGCTTTGGAGCAAATAGTTAAAGATTTAATTCAGCAATACCCTGATCAAGCGGCAGAGTATAAAGCTGGTAAAGAAAAATTATTAGCCTTTTTTGTAGGGCAAATAATGAAACAAACCAAAGGGCAGGCTAATCCGGAAATGATTGCTACGATTTTGAAAAAACAGTTAGAAGCATGATACTCCTTTCTCCCGCTTGCGGGAGAAAGGTTGGGGAGGAAGGTGTCTTAGGTATTCTCACTCGCATTTCGAGCGGCAGAAATAGCAGCATCCAAATTAGGCATTTTATCAATATTAGACGTAATTTCTTTATAAATAACTCGACCCTTTTTATCAACAACAAATACTGAGCGCGCCAAAATACCTTTTAATTCTCCACCCACAACTTGTACACCGTATTGCTTACCAAATTCTTCATTATTAAAACTGGATAATAATTTAATCCCTTTCACTTTATGCTTGTTTTGGAAATTATCGATAATAAAAGGCAAATTCGCACTAATCACACTGATCTCGACATCAGGTAATTTTTTCGCTGCTTCATCAAACTTCATGGTTTGAATATCACACACTTCCGTATCAAAAGATTCAATAGTAGAAATAATCTGCACCTTACCGTTAACGCCTCCAACATCTTGTGGTTTAAACTTAGCATCAACTAAGGCAATCTTAGGCGCTAGAGCCCCCATATTTAATTGCGGCTCCACTAAAGTAACTGGCCCATTAACATCAGAAGTAATTTCTAAAGCAAACGCCTGACAACTGATCAAACCAGCAGCAACTAAATAGACTATTTTATTCATTGATTCATCTCCATATTATTTTGCACGACATACTGCCGGTTTTCATTCCAATATTCAAGTTAAAATCAATCGAGTCTGAACCTGAGGTATCCCACAAATTTTTTGTACCCTAGCTCTCTCAGAGTCTGACCATTGATTTTCATGAGATTTACAACTGCCCATAGATGGCATATAATAATCAGAATGAATAAAGAAGTTAAACAATGAACCATAAACCACCTACAACCCTCTATTTATGGCTTTCTATAAGTCTTTATGTTCTATCTCTACTCCTGCCTGCAGCGATCATTCCTGATTTTGAACGCGGGGTACCCGAAACCCACATTGGATGGGAAATTCTCACTATGGGATGGGCAGGGCTGCTAGCTCTTCAACCCGCATGGCTAGCAAATATCTTCTATATGATGGGCTTAATTACCTATGGCTCAAAGTATTGCAAAATATTTATGTTTATTGCTCTGGTTCTCGCACTATGCTCTCCACTTGTACTAGTAAGTCACCTATTAATTGGATTTTATTTCTGGATTGGCAGTTTTATACTTCTCATGTATGGAAATAATTTACACCCGCAATCAGTAGAAAAAATCAATCGAGTCTGACCCTGAAGGATCCCCACGAATTAAAAAAGTTAAGGCAGGTTTTACTGAACGTGCGCGGTTTTTTATATTGTTCAATAGTCGAAGACAGGCACGAAAAAAGGGTATCGGTACAATCTCTCAGCAATGGGCTAAACTCCATTGCTTTCGTCAGGGCTGAATTTAATTACCCTCATCCGCCCTCTGGGCACCTTCTCCCTTGAAGGGAGCGTTGTTGAATAAATAAAGAATTGCTTTTTATTAAGCAATTTTGATTGCATGTCATCCCCGCGAAGGCGGGGATCCATCTATAATTTAAGCACTGTGCTTTATTTGTGGATAGATTCCCGCCTTCGCGGGAATGACAAACCTATTTATTCAACAACGCCCTTGAAGGGAGAAGGGAGATATAGGGTACAAAAAATTTGTGGGGATACCTCAGGTTCTGACTCGATTGATTTTCTGCCTGGCATTTTTAAAAACTATTTGTTATGTTACGCAAATTCTTAAACCCGCAAGCGTGTTTGATGTTTTATGATTTCAACATTAGAACAAAAAGCCAAAGACCCCATTGCGGCGCAAATCCCGCACTATATTTGGAAAGCTGAATTTAAAGGCAAACTGAAGACCGATTTAATCGCCCTTAATAAACCACTCGATGCTTTAACTAACAATGATTTGCCGAGAAATGGGACAGCAGCTTTTATCTTGCTACTTATCGCTTACCCTCATGTCTCGGGCAAAGAGCTGTATCAATTTGCTGTTGAAGAGTTAAATCTTTCTTTTGAAACCATCGTTTCATACAGCGCTATTTTCGGACAATTAACTGTTCTGAAATATATAAAAGAATGTAATTCAGCTAAACTCAAAAAAACCTTATATAATTCACACTCTAAAACCCTCGCACAGGCTGCAGCAAATGGGCAAATTGCTACGATTGCTTGGTTTAAGAAAGAGTATTATTGGATCAGTAAATATACTGCGAAAGATCAACGTGTGCTGATAGAACTTGCCTTTAATAACGCAATCAGAAAAGGTGATGTTAGTACTCTTGAACAATTCAAACAAAATATCCCTTTGACTCTACTTGATATTCTAATTGGTACCTTTCTTGGGCAAAAACAACCTACACCCGAGAAGCTTAAAGGCTTAATAAAGAAAAATAATTTTAATGCCTTTTGCCTGGCTTGCGAAAATGGCCGGCTCAATGTCATCCATTGGATTTTGGAACAATTTCCACAAGAACTGAGCAGGATGTTGCAGATAATTATCGCCTTAAAAATTCAAGATATCCTCAATAATGGCCATCTCAATGTTTTAATTTGGCTTGAACAAGTAACTGCTTCCTATAAGTTTAAAAATCGCTTCTTGCAGAGGATGGATAGCACCTCTTTCATGACCGCCTTTAACAACGGACATACTGATATCTGCCTATGGTTATTGAAATTCCCTGCTTGTTTTGCCTTTGCAGAACAGCATCAAAGAGAATTTGGCCCTATGGTTAATCAATTCGTAGAGGATTTCCTAGCCGAATTACATGAAGCCAGAAGACTCTCTTATATTGACAACCCTAATGGCGTTTTTAATCTTCAGGACAAGGCAAAAATCCGGCTTGCATTTTATGTGTTACGAAATTTGATTCGCCGATATCCAGAAGGTCCCGCCTCCTTACACGATGACGTCCTATTTCTTTTGGAAATCCCAGCGATAAAATCCTTAGCACACCGGAGTGTTAATGCCAATCAAGGTAATGAACTACTTCGTCTAGCTCTAAGCGTGGGTAATAGGGAAGCTAGTGCCGTTTTGTTTGCAATCCCTTCGGTAGAGAATTTAGCCGCGCAACATAATTATTATCGAAGTGAAGCACAAGGAAATCTGGATTTACGCGATTTAGCGAATGACAGCGAATCCGCCATGAAGGTTTTGACCTCTGGCGAGAAAAAGCGATTAGCGAAGCTTTTAGCACAATACGAACCCCAAGTTCAAAAAAAGGGGGGCGTAGCTAGAGTAATGAATAATTTGCGCGCTACTTTAACGCAACGTTATCAAGCCGAACCTGCATTATATCTTTCTGATAAAGGTGTCCCTTGCCCGTTACCAGTGGAGTATGCCGATTTTATAGCACTTAATTTAAGTTCCGCTGAAAAAAAGAGAGCGTTAAAGGCTTACTACGAAAATAAAAACCATACCGCCTTAAGATATATTTCTAAACCCAATCACTGGATGCACCAAAAAGCTTCGTATGTTTATATCAACGATGAGCGTACCGAACGCTGGTCAACTTTTGAAGAATATCAATCTTTGATTGCTACCTTTTATCTTGCCGCGATTGATAAAAAAAGTCCCGCGATCGATGGCCACACTATTCCTGGCCGTTTAACTCATTTTATTCATGAGTTGGCGCTTATAGGTCGCGCGCATAATTGGGACCAATCACGCATTAAAAAGGACGCTAAGGGTAAAGTGATCAAGAATAGGCAAAATCAACCTGTCTATGAGCAATTTGATGACTTAACCGGAGATAAACCTAGTTGTTTGTCTGGGGTCAAAAGACGATTGTTTCAGTCCTTAATTGGTCATTCTCTATTTGCCATGTTGACTGGAGAAAAAGTAGAAGAACTGCTCATAGATCTGGTACGTGAATATTTTAAATTAGTACTCGAACAAAAGCATAGTGAGGCGCTTGATGTCGTGCTGAATTGTCTTGCTACAGGAGACGATATTCCAGACGCCGAATATGACTTATTGTCCTCCATCAATATCCCTACGGAGGCAATAAACACCTTTATTGTGGATTTAGAATCTAAATACGGCGATAGTGCATTCGACTTTTTAGATCATATTAAAGACAAATTTTTGTTGCCCGAAGATAATGACAAACCTGAACTTCGAAATACTCACCTCGTAGGTTTTTATTATAAAGCTCGCCTTGAAAATTTATTCGCACAAACCCAAAAACACAGTGGATTTTTCGCTAATGGCTCTGGCAAGCCTTCGCAAGCCCTATTTCTTGGCGAAGTTGAGGATCCAGATTGGGACTCGGAGTTTGACTCTACAATAAGTACTTGTTAGATTCTCACACCTTAAAAGCAGTATAGGAGAATTTCATCATGAATAGATTTGAACACGCCATTATGATGACCATTATTACCAGCCCTGTTAGTTCTATAGCAACCTTAATTGGAGGTGGTTTTAGGCATGTTCCTGAGCCTAGTTATTCGAATAATGCAACGACTGTTGCTGTAGGTGGTCTTGTAACTGGCGCAATTGCCAGCGCAATTGTTGCCTGTTTTTCACCTATTCGCACTGAATCTAGTAAAGCTTATAAAATAACTTTCTTATCCATTCTAGCCACATTAACCATAATAGGCACCATTACTGGTCCATTAATCGGCGAACAAATTTTAAAATATAAAACCAATTTCGAGGATGTCTTAACCGATGAAATGTTGGGTTTAACACTTTTCTTAGTGTGCGGGCTATTACCGGTAGGAGTATATAAAGCGGGAAATGCAATAACCCACCACTGTTTTTTCTCAAGGGCTCAACAGCCAACTAATGTAAATCAAACCGAACTTACATTAACCGTTTAACTAGTATCCATTTTTGCAACACCGTGTAAAGAACAAGGAGTCATTACTATGATCAAATCAACACTCTTAACTAGCATTTTAATTCTAACCAGCAGCGCCGTTCTGGCAAAAGAAATGGTCTGCCCTAGTTTAGAATCTATTAAAGCCGAAGGTATTTCCAAAGTGAAGTATTCTTGGGGCAATTACACCGGCTGCCAAACCAGTCAATACAATACAGGTAAAACCTGGTCATTGTTCATCGAGAATATCGACGCAGAATCCGCAGAAGAAGCAAAGCTAGTCGGTAATCAAATACTCAACCGACTCACAGAACCCGCAATAGCTTATGATGATGATGGCGAGATACTCTGCAAATACACTCATGGTCTAGATTACGTGCAAGTATTTGCAATAACGAAAGAAAAATTATGTAACCAACTATAAATCATTGGGTCAGACACGAATGGCACTAAGTTAGATTTTCCCTTCTACTGTGAGGGGCGTTGTTGAATAAATAGGTTTGTCATTCCCGCGAAGGCGGGAATCTATCCATAAATAAAGAACAGTGCTTAAATTGTAGATGGATCCCCGCCTTCGCGGGGATGACATGCAATCAAATTTGCTTAATAAAAAAGCAATTCTTTATTTATTCAACAACGCCCCCGTGAGGGGAGAAGGGAGAAATCAAGATCTTTGAGGCCCTTGAGTAATAACAAAATCTCTTAACTTAGTGCCCGTGAGCGTGCCCATGCCCGTCTTTGAATATTGACAATATAAAAACCGGGCACGGACACGTTCACGAAAACCCGCAAAAAATTCGTGAACCTATTGAATTATAATTCAGTTTCACTTACAGGCACTATTCCGTATTCCAGCATTTTTGCAGACGCACGTATGCCACTTGAGCCTACACCACCCATTATTCCTGTCACTGAAATGCTGCCGTTTGTCGTTAAATAAACCGGAGCGACCCCTAACGCCGAACCCCAAGAGGTGGCACTGTTAACCATTGCAGGGGAGTTGTTGCCGGTCACTATTAAGGCTAGATTTGCAATTGCTGTGGTGGGTGCGAGAAACACTGTCGGAGCAGTCGCTACTGCCGGTGGAGTTGTGTTTGCAGTACTGTCGTATTGGATCAAACCACTAGAAGTTTTTAAAGCCGATACAGCGACACTGGTAATATCAGTACACTTAGTGGCCGAATGCACATTCGCCGCATTCCATGGAACGATAACAACCCCGCCATAAACTAGTGCTGCAGTCGTAGCACATACTCCGGTTGAGTCGGATATTTGAATCATTATTGAAGAGGCAGTCCCGCCTAAATTACCATTAACCACTACACCTAAAGAATTGATAAGTACTAATTGACCACTAGTAGGCGGCGAGGCCAGCAAGGAACCTGACATCCCCATTGACGATAGCGCAATGAATGCCGCAGCTATCTTTTTAAATCCTAATTGTATCCCCTTATTCCCTTTCATAAAGTTCCCTTCCTTTTGATGATTAAAGAACTAAAGGCATACGCTTATATGGAAATTCATACCTTTGCTATTAAAAAATTTATCATAAGAAGGAAGCAATGTAAAAAATTACATCGCCACTCATCATCGGTTGAAGATCAATTTTAGTGAGACTGCATCAGTACTTCCCCTATTTTCTCCACTGATAAAATTCGCCCCCGAATGAATATCTATGATTTGATTTTGGATAAAAGCATGCGCATAACTGGCATCAATGCTTACATTTTCATTCAATTTATATCCCATTGAGGCACCTGTGGTAATGGTATCCCCGTTGGATATTTGGTAATTGGGATTTCCGGGTGATTGATTGTAATTACCGGCAACTCGGATAACCCATTTTGGCGATGGGCGATAATGTCCACCTATGGTGAAAAGCCAAGTATCACGAAGATAATGAGGAACTCTAGCATTCAAAATAACAGGTTGCGAATCCACTCTCGCAGCTATTCCTTGAATGTTAATATCGTTAAAGATACTCCACTGAATGCGTTGAACTGTACCTATTGCACCTATTGAAGGTGTTATGGACTGATTTATAGAAAACACTACTCTTGCAGGAGTCCAGAAAGTGTACGCGTAATTATTAGATATTACTGGTGGCTCACCTTCAAGGACACTAGTTCCTTTCAGGTGATAAGTAACCGCACTGCGATAATTTAAACCCATTAAGGTGGACGTATTGGGTGTGATTAAAATACCCACATCAGCCCCTAAACCAGTACCATCTGCTTTATTATGACTTTGCGCATCGGGAATATGAGCATTGGGAACTCCAGAAGAAATAGGTTCTGAAGACAAAAAAGCCTGTGACAAAGAAATGCCGGCGCCAAATGCGATATTGTCATTTACTTTCAGTGCTAAGGCTGGGACTAAATCGATGTCTCTTGTGGAATTGTTGGACTGAACATAACGTAAGACTGCGTTTTCTTCGACATTGCGATTAAAAAAATTGGAGACTATGGCTACGCCAAAGGTGAATTTATTTTTAGTAGGTATACCTAAATACAATGAAGGTAAATAAAAATTGGTTTGTGAGGACGAGGTACCTGCATGAGTTATACCCGTTCTAGTTTGCAGAGTTTCTCCAGTAAAGCTTGCTTTTGCAGAGGCTATAGAACCCAAAGCGATGAATTGATTTTTCTTCACCAAGGTTAAAGCAGCAGGATTATAATAGGCAGCAGTGGCATCGTTTACGACCGCAGCTCCGAGAGTAGATTCAATAAATGAGGCATAAACCGTGGAGGGAAATAGTAAACTCAAAAGCCATTTCCATTGCTTATTCATGTTATCCCTACTTTCTTATTGAATGGATATTATGATGTTTTAAAAAATGGACTTAAGCAAGTCAAAAATCAATGGGGCAGACTCGATTGATCCTATCCTATCGATTAAATTTGAAGGCCTTTCTTATCCTCAAGATCATCTTCAGACTTTACTTCTTCCCCCTCCGTTTTAACTGTATTTAATTGCGCTTTAAAATCCGCTGAACGCGAGATGTTTCGTTCTAATTGCTGAGGAGTTAATCCATCAGGAGTTTGTACCGGTTTAGCTTCAAAAAAATGCGTGCCTACTTCATTTTCATGATGTCCAACCCACTGCATTTGTGTTGGAGCAATGAGGTATTCACATTCAACAGGACGTTGGGAAATATCAGCAATATATTTACCTCGTACATCAGAAAGGAGTATTGCAGTGCAACCTACTTCTAGAAATTCTCTTGTCATTGCTGTAGGGTCATCTGGTACAAAGCCATCTGCAGTACTAAAAAATGCCATTTCTTGGATAACCTCTCCACCAGAATTTACCGCATCTATTCTCCTTTGTGTCAACGCAGAATCAAAATTTTCTTCGATCCGATAAGAATAATTGGGTGCAGATGTTGATACTTTATTTAACCCAGCACACCCAATAGCAATCGTGGCACACACCTCGCCAATTTGCTGTGAGTTTAAATCGCTCACTCGTGAAATATCACCACGAAGCATTTGATTACAGGTCGCATAAAATGGCCCGCTATAAATATTAATAGCCGATTTTTCCGCTAAATTTAATGCCTCTAAAGCCTCTGGATGTTTTCCTTCCATTTCACGTTTTTTATAGTCTTCCGCAGTAGGTATATGATCCAGATCTCTGATTCCAGGAGGAAATTTACAAGCCTTTGAATGCACTAGAACCATGTAATTATCAGTATCCTCCTCATTAAAAATTAACTGATTCAGATTTGCATTCTTGAGAATTTCAGAAAGGTCCAGTTTTGCACCATTCATTTCAACAAAAAGTCGTTCATTTTCTATGGAAAACACTACTTCTGGTTTAGAAGAATCAGCTTGACGAGCTAAATAGGCTTTGACAATATCTTCGAATTGTTGAGTATAATCATTCTTATTTAAGGGGCCATAAGTCAAGTTTTTAGGTTTTTTCGCCGCTATTGCCTTGGACAAATCACCACCCTTTTGCTCAACGAAATAATCTGTCATTGTTTTATCATCTTTTTCCTTTCCCATATAAAGATCCAAATTAATGCCCTATATGTATAATTGTAGTACATTTAATTCATTATTTGTTCTTGCGAAAAAAGAGTAAAATCAACGAGTCATAATCAATCGAGTCCGACCCTTAGG